>VGOX01000629.1 GCA_016875755.1 Chloroflexota bacterium | reverse complement strand
CGGCACGAGACAGAAGAAAATCCAGCGCAAGAGTATCTGCGCCACTCTTGGTGAACCGCCGGATGCGGACCCGCATGTCCGGTGGTGTGAGAGGGAGCGGTTAGCCGCCGCTCCCTACTCGATTTGCTTAGCGGCCACCATCCGAAAGTGGTGACTTGTAGTGGATATTCGATACTGCTTTTAACCGCTCCGCCGCGGTTTCGGGCGTAATGTCTCTTTGCGGCATGCCAAGCATCTCATACCCGACCATGAATTTGCGCACCGTGGCGGAGCGCAGCAGGGGTGGATAAAAATGCGCGTGCAGCACCCATTCGGGGTGAGGTTGTCCGTCGGCGGGGGCTTGATGGAAGCCCATTGAATATGGGAAGGAAATTTCAAAGAGATTGTCATAGCGGGTGGTGACTTGCTTGAAGACTTCTGCCAAGGCAGAGACTTCGCTCGCCGTTAAGTCTTTCATGTAAGCCGTGGGTCGGTGGGCGGTGACCAAGACCTCAAACGGCCATACTGCCCAGAACGGAACCATTGCTGTGAAGTGGTCATTGGCAAATAAGATGCGGTCTTTTTGTTTGTGTTCTTCTTTCACGTAATCCAGCAAAAGAGGACGTCCGTTCTTGGCGAAGTATTTCTTCTGCGTAGCAAGTTCTTTGACAATCTCGTTCGGCAATTGCGACTGTGACCAGATCTGACTATGCGGATGCGGGTTCGAACAACCCATCATTGCGCCTTTGTTTTCGAAGACCTGCACATAGTGGATGTAATCCAACTCCATCAGCTTGGCAGATTCGCTCGACCATGTGTTGAGAACGTTTTCGATGGCAGGCAGGTCGAGTTCGGGCAGGGTCAGGTCGTGGCGGGGCGAGAAACAAACTACCAGACATTGTCCCTGTTCGGGAGCAAAAACAAGCAACGGGTGAGAAGAGGCGGCACTGAGCGTAGTCGAAGTGTCATCCTCCATATCAGGTTATAGCGCAGCAAAGTCGTTATTGAAAACATACGTGCCGGTGTAATCGGGGTTGAAAACTCCGCCCGCCCGTTCGTTGCGCGGACAGAGATAACAGGTGGGGTCGTATTGCGGCAGCAAGTCGACGGCGAGTTTTTCAACCTGTCCGAGCCACGGGCGTTTGGCGCGGTGCGGCGAGACGAGCACCCATTCGCCCGTCAGGGCGTTGTAACGGCGATGAGGATTGTTAAGCATGGTCATTCCTTTTCGAAAATAATTTCAACCCATTCAAGAGTTTCATTTTGTTGAAGTTGAAGGACGATCTGATTCGTGAAGGTCAGATGCGATTCACTTTTATTGCCATGAAGACGATGTTCAATGATGGTAGCGGACTTTTGATTATTCTTGATCGCGCAACTCCCATCGCCAAACGGCACAAGGCCAATATGACTCGACTCGCCAATACTTTCATCATCGAGCGCCGCCACGAGCAACATGATGTCCGACTGTAAAACATCTTTATATCCATTTGGTGTCGGCTTGCCGTCGAATGCATGGGTGCGTAA
>VGOX01000628.1 GCA_016875755.1 Chloroflexota bacterium | reverse complement strand
ACTTCAAATATGCCCAATACAACAGCGGATTGTAAACTCTATCCAATGCTTGTGCCGCACGTATAAGCTGACCGCCAAAGCCGCGCTTGAAGCGATAGACGCCCCACAAGCCATCGTGGCGTGACTCGAATTGGGCTTCGAGCGTCTCTTCGTTCTCATCGGGGACGCCCCACAGATCGTACTCTGCACATCCACGCGCCTTTGCCCAGCGGATGGCTTCCCATTGCAGAAGATACGTAGGCATGCGGTTACGTTCTTCGTTGTTCGATGCACCATACACATACCAAGCTCTTTTAGCATTGGCGAAGACCATCAATGAAGCCAGTGGTTTGCCTTCGTATTCAGCGACGAGCAATTCACACGTCCCTTTTGGGTGGAAGAGTTCATATGCGCGTTGATAATATTCTTTGGAATGTATGCCAAAATTATCACGCCCGCCAGTGACGGTCATCATCTCGTGGAAGGCGGCGATATCGTCCCATGCGCGGACGGTCACACCTTTTTTCTCCGCGAGGCGGATGTTGTAGCGGCACTTGGGTTTCATGCGAGACAGCATATTCTCTTCGCTATCTTGAATTTCAATTGTGATTGTGCGAGGAGGTTGGATATTATGTTTGGAAATGATGAATGATGAATGATGAATGATGAATTCATCTGCCCATGCATCGGGTTCGACTTTGAGGAATACTGCGCGATTCTTTTTGCAGACAGAGTCAATCTCCTGCAAAAAGAATTCACTATTCACTATCCACTTTCCACTTTCCACTGGCTTCGGCATATACCCAATCGTGAATCCCAGCGGCAATCTACGAAATAAAATTTGAACACCCGCATCCCCTGAAATGACGCGGACGGGTTTCCAGCCAAAATCCTTTTTCAGTTCGCCCCACTCGCCCATCTGCAAGAGATGCGCGTCGGGGAACTTCGTCAGGAATTGATTCCATTCGGTGAGGGTGACTTCGGTCATTGCTGCACCGAGCCAGAGGGTAGGAAAAGGTTGATGGTCTGAATCAGGTCGTCGGTACGAGAATGAAGCGCGAGGTCTGAGAGTTTATCCAAGGTTTGAGCGAGTGCAACACCATCCACTTGTTCTTCTTTCGACATGCGGAAAATTTCCGAGTGCTGCGTACGTTCAAAATCCACACCGTCTTCGAGCAGGTCTTCGCGCAGTTTTTCGCCGGGTCGAATACCAGTGGTTTGAATATCGATGTCGCGATAGGGTTCGAGACCGGAAAGACGAATGAGGTCTTCGGCGAGATCAAGGATGCGAACCTGCTCGCCCATGTTGAGCATGAAAACCTCGCCGCCCGTGCCCATGCACGCGGCTTGCAAAACAAGATGCACGGCTTCGGGGATGATCATGAAATAGCGATACATATCGGGATGCGTGATGGTGATGGGTCCGCCGCGCGCGATTTGATTTTTGAAGGTACGCACGACACTGCCACGACTACCGAGGACGTTACCAAAACGCACAACGGAGTACGGCAAGTTGTTGTGCTGCGCCGCATCGAGG
>VGOX01000627.1 GCA_016875755.1 Chloroflexota bacterium | reverse complement strand
CATCCTCCAACTGCGCCTCGAGATTTTTCATTGCCGAAGTCAACACATCGCGGTCATGTTCAACCTCAACATAGCGCAATGGCGGCGGAACTTCCCGCACATAATCAGGTTCAAGACGGCGCAAACACCACAACACCTGACCAGCAGGACCAACTTCATCAAAGCGATCATCGGCTTCGAGCGCATAATTCAAAGAAAACTCAGCCAGCTTCGGGTTTTCACCAGCGGGAAGCTCGATGTCTTTCAACAAAGCAGCGGTTGGGAGCGGTTCCCCGCCCGACATATCCAAAACAGCTTCGGCGAGATTCAACTGACCTTGATAAATATCCACCAACAGCGCGCGGGGGAACCAACGCCCAGCGATCTTCACAAGTCCTTCATCCGCTTCAAAAGCAGCTTCCAATTCCTTCTGAATGGCTTCGCCGTGTTCTTTCAAAATAAGCTCTGGATTCAGATCATTATTTTGGGGTACCACAATCGGCATATCATTTAAATGATGCGCCTCAAGTCGTGCGGCGAACATCCGCTCCGATTGGTCTTCCATCTCCACGGTCAACACGTCAAATTCGCCAACCGTTTGATTCGAGCCAGCGCGGACCGCTTTCACAGTACCACGTGCCCAACCCAAGGCAGGGAATACGAGATCTTCACCGAGAGTATACGTTTCTTTGGGAAGATAATTCCTGCCCACAGATTTTTGTTTACTTGCGGCAGCCTGCCGTTCTGCTTCGATACGCGACTCGATAAATTGCGAGACGAGTTCACGCACGGTCAATGGCGTTTCACGCTCGAAGAGATGGGTATGTAAATTTTCAACGTCCTTTTGGGAGACTTGAACGGAGTGCCAGTAATCTTTTGAGAGTTTGAATGCGCCTGTCATACTCAGCCTTGTAATGAAATTGCGCCCAAAATTGGGGCGCATTGATTATACCTTACCTTGCCCAGTCTTTCTATATTTTGAGAAAAATTGCACAGATAAGTACATCTACATGATTTCTTCATCTTCCTCTCAAGTTTTTATAGTAAATTCATTCGAATTTAAACTGAAAAGAGGAACCATGAAAAAGACAATCATCCTACTCTCCGCATTTTTGCTTGTATCCATCCTTGCCGCCTGTGGAGGAAGTGCCCCCGCCTCCACCGCGGACCTTGAGCCTGCTGCCCCCACCCAGGCAGAATCTACACCGACAGAAGTCCCTGCTGCAACCGAGGAAACTGTTCCAGCCACCGAGGAACCAGCCACAGTCGAGTCTGAAGCGTCGTCTGCTGCTGCTGTCAGCTACGCCAATGACGTGTATCCCATCCTCGAAGCGAAGTGCATCAGGTGTCACGGGATTGAATCCAAGAAAGAGGGTTTGGATATGCTGACCTACGACAATTTGATAAAAGGCTCACGCAATGGCACAGTCGTTGCCCCTGGTGATGCGACCAACAGCCTGTTCGTGCAGTTGATCGTGGAAGGCGAAATGCCCAGCCGCGGCGCCAAGGTGACACCTGAAGAATTGCAACTCATCATCGA
>VGOX01000626.1 GCA_016875755.1 Chloroflexota bacterium | reverse complement strand
ATCGACCAAACGTCCTGATCGTCAATTGGTTTGAGCACCCGTGAATGTGCCAATTTGGGGTATTTCCGTCGCGGCTCAACAGCCACCCAGCCAACAGGGTAGCCTTCAGAATATGCGATCAAGCCTGGGACAACTTTCGAATCCACCACGGATTTTTGCATTTGGCGGTTTCTATCGCCTTTGTTTTCATCATAGGCTTTGCCGCGCAGTTTCCAAAACATGCACCAGCAGCCGCCGCAGGCACCGCGTTCACCGAACAGCATTTCATAATCGCGCCAAAGTTTTGACGTGAGCGGGTGGAAGGACAGATCAAGTTCGTCGAGAATGGATTCAGAGATTGGCATATGAATTTAGGTTAAAGGTGGAGGCTGAAGGTCAATGCCCCTCAACCAAATGCTCACGGTCAATTGTACCTGATGTCCATTCTTTGAATTGCGAGAGAATAACGGCGAAAAAGATCAACACACAGCCAAAAATTTGGATCACGACCAACGTCTCGCCGAGAAGCAGCCAGCCAGCCAGAACCGCAAACACGGACTCGAGTCCCAGAATCAACGCGGCATCGGCAGGCGGAGTATGTTTCTGTGCCCAGATTTGAAGCGTGTAGCACAAACCAAGAGAAAGGAAAGCCGTGTACCCAATGGCAAAAAGCATATTCGCATCAAAAACAGGCATCGGCTCAACGAAGACGCCCACGCCAAGATTGAGCAATCCGCATACAGCCAATTGCCCCACCGAAAAGGACATGGATTCAAAATTGCGGGCATATTTTCCGAGAATGATGACGTGAAACGCCCAGAACAATGCGCCGATCAGTTCAAGCAGGTCGCCGAAGCGCACTTCATCGAAGTTACCACCCGTAGAGAGCAGAAATGCGCCCACCATCGCCAAGACAACCGCGACGACAAAAATCCAATGTGGTTTCTCGCCCCAAAAGAAAAAGAGCAAAATGGGAATCAGCACAACATATAAACTGGTGATGAATCCCGCATTCCCCGCTGTGGTGTATTGCATCCCTGCCTGTTGAAGCGCGCTGCCCAAAAAGAGGAAGAAGCCCGCGACCATCATCCATTTGTACTGTTTGCGGCTCATACTGGATTTCGTACCCTTGAACGCCTGCCATGCAAACGGCAGGACGACCAGCGCCGCCAGCAGGTAGCGAAGTCCATTGAAAATATAGACGCCGCCGACTTGACCCGCTACACGCTGGGCAACGAAGGCAGAACCCCAAATGATGGAAATGAGAAAGAGAGTGATGTCAGCTTTTAGGCGCATGTGTAAACAGTTCCAAGTGTCAGGTTTAGAAAGAAGCGTGTAGATTTTACTTGATAAAGCCTACGAAACGTTTGATATACTGCAACAATGATCATCCAATAGACATTATCCGAAATAAAAATTGGTCATAGTTTCAGAGGTTTCTTGCGGTGGTCAACCCGAAAGTTATGCAACCCACAGGCAATAACCATGACCAAATCCGAAAAGTTATCTTTGGTATTTCTCAAAATATCTTTAACAATCCGAGACCG
>VGOX01000625.1 GCA_016875755.1 Chloroflexota bacterium | reverse complement strand
TGGGCCAACGCTAAAGAATTTCATTGAATTTATCGCGGCTCATTCTGAGCGTTCGTGAATTCTCACTCGCACGGACACTCGCCGTCCGCCTGCCTTGCGGCATAATGAGGCTCATTTCCCCAACATACTCACCGGGTCCGCAGACGCGTAAAAGCATTTCGTCCTCGGTATCGCCTGCAAGCACGATCTCAAGTTTTCCGCTTATCACAACATATAAACTATCGCCCTCTTCACCTGCATGGAAGAGATACATGCCCGCTGTGTATTCCTCTGTGGGCAATTGCTCGACCAGCTTGTACATTTCCACTTTCGGGATCTTCCGAAAAAGGGGAATTTTTAGAAAGGCGGTAGTTGCATCGGTTCCGCTCATGGGGTCCTTCAACTCCTCAGTTCCATCGTTTCCTTGCCTGCAAGTTTGTCCTGAATGCGTTTTGTGACCAGGTCGAGATGAGCAGGGTGATTGGCATAATCAAGCCCATCGGTCTGGATGGTCAGCACAGGACAAAGGTCGAACGAACTGAGCCATTCATCATAAAATGAATCCAAAAGGGATAGGTACTCCGACGTGATACCTGTTTCAATATTCCGCGCGCGTCTGCGGATGCGGTCCATCAGCACAGGAACGGGAGCTTTCAAATAGATCAACAAATCGGGGCGGGGCAAACCATTGACAACCACCTCGAACAATCTGCGGTAGGCAAGATAATCACGCTCGCCCAAATTCCCCATGTGATGCAGGGCGCGGGCAAAGATGTGGGCATCTTCGTAGATACTGCGATCCAGAATCGCGGAGCGGGCATCCCGTGCGGCTTCGAGATATTGGTCAGCACGATGGCCTAAAAAGAAGATCTGCAAATGGAACGACCAGGCGTGCATATCCGTGTAGAAATCAGAGAGATAGGGGTTGTCCGCCACGGATTCATAACCCGTCCACCAACCCAGACGCGTACCAATGCGCTCCGTTAGCGTCGTTTTCCCTGCGCCAATATTACCTGCCACCAGAACCAAATGCTTCGCCATAATGAGACATATTTTATCATGTATAATATTTGGAACACAGGAGACAACGACAATGAAAATCCGTGATGCATCTGGCTGGACCATCTTCATCTTTGGTATTCTCGCCTTCCTGCTTGGTTTGGTAGGGCTGATTCGTCCCGAAATTCTGCTCTCCTCCCTCGGTTTTGAGGTAGTGGAACGGGCCTTGCGTTCTTCAAGCGATTACACCATCACTTTTATGACCGCCTCCTCCATGGCATCCTTCAACGTGGGTATTTATTACATGCTCGCCTCGTTGAACGATGTCAAAGCTTTTTACCGTTGGACAGTCCCCTTTCGCACGTTGACCTTCATCGTTTTCTCCACCATTGTTTTCCTCGGCATTGCGCCCCAAAAATTCATCGGGGTTGCAGTATGGGAACTGGTTGGAGCGATCGCCACAGGAATTGCCTTGTCACGGGAAAACCGTAAATAGCAGAAAAGGAACACATTATGAAATCCAGATGGGTTGAGCACAAAGGAAAGAAAATTTTCTATCAGGATTTTTATAAT
>VGOX01000624.1 GCA_016875755.1 Chloroflexota bacterium | reverse complement strand
CCCATGTCCCTTCTGGTGACAAAGCGCGCTCATGAACTCAACCTCAGTGGCTCCTGGGCTTGAGAGACTCTCCCCCCCCCGAATTTTTGAGAGGATACAATTAATGTTATAAATGCTGAAAAGGAGGCTGTTATGAGTATGACCATCATCGTTATTGGGGCAGTTGTTATTTTGGTTTCGGTGTTGCTGCTTGCTTTTGTGTTCATGAAATCCAATCAGGTGAATTTGACAGGGAAGACCGAGGAAAAGCCAGAGTGGATGCAATCGCTTCCACCGCAGGAGACGGTGGCTGCAACCAAAGCGAGAGGCGCGGGTATTGGTTTTTACAGCCATGACGAAGGCGAGCAATTGGCGGCTCCATTTGCCGAGCAATTGGAAGATATTCTGCGCGCCAAAGTGGAGGCTCACCCGGAACTGAAGAATGTCAAAATTGACCTTGGCACAGGTGAAGGGTTTAACCTTGATATCTGAGTGGATGGGAAAAAATATACGGCAGTCGATGACCTGCCGTCTGAGCAATTGAAACAGGTTTTCCGCGAAGCGATACAGGCGTGGGAAAGCCACAAGTAGTTCGATGACCATAAAATAAGCGCAGGAAACCCTGCGTTTATTTTTTTAAGATGGCGGCGGCCCCGTATCCTACAACTGATTCGTATTCTTTGGTCACATCGCCTGATGTGGCGTAGTTGAGAATATGCACACGGTTTGCGCCAAGTTTTTGGCACGCCCAAAGTGTTGCCGCAACTGCGGCATGTCCGCAGGCGAAACCCTTGCCTGTGTATTCCGCTTCAAAAATGGCATGCGGATTAAATCCCTCGAAACATTTGAGCATGTGGTGGTCAAAGATAGTAGCCGTTTGCTGGTCGTAAAAATGCGAAAGGTCTGTGGAGGCTACCAGCACAGCATTTTTCTTTTTTAATGTTTTTGCCAATGCCTCGCCCAGCGCCTTTGCAGTATGTTCCTCCTGCTCGCGCAGCATGATGGGCAGGAGTTTGAAATCATATTGAAAGATGCGCTGTAAAAATGGAAGTTCGATCTCGAGCGAATGTTCTTTGTCATTTGGAATGCGCGTGATGGGAATATCGAGATTCTTTTGCAGTTCTTCCAATGCAGAGGCATCCACTTCAAGATTGCCAAGCGGTGTGGCGTATGCCTCGTGGCTGGTGGTGATCAACTGATATGGCGCAAAATTATGAAACGGTGCGAGCACTACAACCAGGTCTGGCGTTTGTCCGCGCAGGACGGCGAAAGCATGCGCAGCAACACGCCCTGAATATTTATGTCCCGCATGCGGCGCGATCACACCGATCACTTGTCCATCAAGATCGGGTAATTTCGCTTCATCAAGATACCCGTCTATCTTTGCCGCAAGTGATTTGGGCATGCCTTCATACCAGGTTCCTGCAATGGGAGAGGGGCGCAAATCGAGCGCATTCATAAAATGATTGTAGCACGGCGCAGATTGAAAACCGAGTCCCTGATTTATCATACCTTTTTGGGTATACTTTTTCTATATGACGAAAAGACTCGCCTTCATTTTTTTGTGGATAGTTCTCGCCTCCTA
>VGOX01000623.1 GCA_016875755.1 Chloroflexota bacterium | reverse complement strand
CGCGGTTTCGGGCATACGACCATCAATGATCCAACGCCCTGCACCCGTGATGTCCTGGGTCATGCTGAAATCCACTTCGTTGTTGGAGAAAAGCGTCACCAGTTCGGCTTCATCCTTCGGATACACTTCGCCTTCGCGCCACAAGCAGGGCTTGATCTCATTGAAGTAGTCCCATAACGCAGGCGACTGGGAATCCCAAAGCGCCTGATCGAAACTCAGCCATTGTTTTGCATCTCCGCTGATTTCGTACAATGCGCCCTTTGCAAAACGTGTGCCGATAAAACCGCCAGGTCCAGGCGCAATGTAGGTGAAACGCCCAGGGTTGGCACACGCCCACTCTTTGAGATCAGCATACGAGCGCGGTAAATCGTCTTCACTCGTCCGCGCCGAATCGTAGATCAATTGAATTTGCGCCGATGACCACGGACTTTCCATGTTATCTACGGGGCGACCAAAATCCAAATTGATGGCGGGGTTTTCCCAATTGACATACTTTGCGTTCGGAATGACCTGCGCCCAGTCTTTGTAGAGCATGTCGGCTTGCTTGAGCGTATAGAAATTCTCGCCGTTGATCCACATCAGATCCACTGCGCCTTCTTCCACGCCTGCTTCTTTTTCGCTCAACACCTGATTGACGTAATCCGCCGCGTCTGCAACGGGCACACGGTTGAGCGTGATGTCGTAGCGTTCCTTCAACGCCGTGCCGTAGAAGGTATCCACGTAGGCATTGATACTGTCTGAACCGCCCCACATATACCAGTTGACGGTCTGCCCTTTCGCGGCGGCAAGCACGCTGTCCCAATCGTTGATGTCAAATTCCGATGACGATTGTGCGGGTGCTCCGCACGCGGCGAGCAGTAAAGATAAAGTTACGAGCAAGTAGATAATTTTTTTCATAGGTTCTCCTCTTTATTTACCGCAAAGCACGCTAAGGACGCCAAGAAATCCTTTTGTTCTTCTTCGCGAACTTTGCGTTCTTAGCGGTTAATTTCCTTTCGCAAATCGATACTTCAAAAACGCGCCCAACTCTTTTCTAATATTCGGCAGGGTTTCGCGCATAAAGAAATCTGCCACTTTCAAAATACCGCTCGAAAACGTGGGGTACGGATATACCAGCCGATAAATTTTGTGCAGTGAAATCTTCTGGCTGATGGCAAGCGTAAAAAACGAGATCATTTCCGAAGCGTTCGTGCCAACGATGGTCACATGCAAGATCTGCCCTGTCAGTCGAATCACATCGGCAATAATGAATCCATTTTCCACGCCATCGGTGTAGCCTCTATCCGTATGATCTTTGAAATCCACGCGAATACGCTTGATGAGTTGCGGATGATATTTCTCCGCGATCTGCTTTTGCGTCAGCCCCACATTCGCCACTTCGGGGTCACTAAAAGTCGCGTTCGGGAAGATAGGTTCGTTCTTCGCCAGCGGCAAAAATGGGAATGCGATTCGTTGAATTACACGTCGTCCCTGTGCGTTTGCCGAATGTGTAAAAGCGGACGTGGGCGTCACATCCCCAATTGCATACACACCTTTGACATTCGTCTCCCCAAACGAGTTGACCTGCACCCCCGT
>VGOX01000622.1 GCA_016875755.1 Chloroflexota bacterium | reverse complement strand
GGACTCGTCACAAATTGATTGCGAAGGACATCTGCCTGCGGATCAACCAGCACGGGAATTTCCCCCGCCTCCAGCGTGACCTGAAGCTGGTCTGCCGACACAAGCCTTGCGGTTGCATCTTCGACTTTGTGTGTGTGTTCATAGACCGCCTCCGAAAAACAGACGGTCCGCCGCACTGAAAGCGGTGTTTCAAGCTCCAGAATAACGACGGGAAAGCCAACACGATGAAGGCGAAGCGCCACCCCTGTGGCAAGGTCGCCGCCGCCGCGGATCAAAATAAGGGGCAGATTATCGATGGTCATTGGCGGCCTCGGTGATGGTGGTGTTGACGTGCAGCATGTGGCTGAACGAATACAGCAAAAGATAAACGAAGAGGAAGAAGAAGGTATAGAGCACGGTAAAAGCGGCAAGGCGCATAGAAGGGTCGATGACCAGACCGAGAATTTCGATGGCGGTTTCTGTCGGGTTTTGCAGAATGTCCCATGAGTTCAGGCGCACGAAACGCCCAATATAAATGCCGAAGCTGCTCAAACCTGAAATGACGAAAACGAACAGCCAACCCGAGACGCGCCCAAACGTGCGCAGGACAATATCCTGCATCAGATAAAGTGAGATCACACCCAACAGCATGCCCGTCCATGAGCACCACACGACGATGAGAACGTCATACCAGAGCGGCGCACCAACCCCGCCTGAGCGTGCCAAGTCCTGCAAGTCGGTGAGCATGTAGGGCGCATTGGGGAAGAAGAGCAGCCAAAGAATGGCAACAATTGGAATGATCAGGTAGAGCCAAATGCGCTTCCATGAAATGGCGTGCGCAAAATAGGCAAGAATAAAGGGAATCCACGCGAGGAAGAGATTCCAGATCAAGCCTGTATGGCGGATCGAGTCTGTGTACGCCACCCGTGCCGCCACTAACAGAATACAGACGAGGCAGGCAATGTTCAACAGGACAAAGACCGCAAGGTTGTGCCTGTTCCGGCTGATGAATTTTTTGAGTGTTTCGATCATCTTAATAAAAACTCCAACAATACTGGGTTCACGACATGAGGTTTTTCGTAATGCGGAATATGTCCGCAATTGGGGATGGCGTGAAATTCCACATGCGGCAGGGCCTGCAAGATCAAGGCGTGATCTTCAAAGAGCGTGGTGGTGTCGTTTTCTCCCCAGAAGAGCAGGGTCGGTTTTTTCAGCCCGCCGATGGTTGTGTACGTCTGCATAAAGGATCCCAGCATGCCGCTCCGCATGGTGGAGAGGATGGCGCGTTTGAATCCCTGATATTGCATCTGAACCTTGTATTTATTCTGAAAGACTTCCACCAGGTTGGGATCGAACAAGTCGGACGCAATGCCCTTGAGCATGCTTCCGCTTCCGAACAGACCGAGGAGCAGATCGCCAAGAATGGGTACTTTCACCAGCTTGAGCAGGGGCGGCAATTCCACGCGCCGTGTACCAGACGGGTCGATCAAGATATGCTTGCGGACATAGCGTGGATATTTTTCGATGAAGGCGGCAGTTACGGGTCCGCCCATCGAAAGCCCGACCAGGTCCACTTTTTGCATGCCGAGTGCAGCCAG
>VGOX01000621.1 GCA_016875755.1 Chloroflexota bacterium | reverse complement strand
CCGTTCGTCTTGCACTATTTCGAGAATGCCGTGCAAGATGAAAACGCCTTCGGCTTTTTCGCACAAGATGATGAAACCAAAGAAATCATGGGCTTTAGTCTTGCCTCGCCTGAACCCTCTGCACTAACATCCAAACTCACCAAAGACAAAGCGTGGTTCATCAAAAATATTCTCAAGGTCATCTTCACACGCCCGCTGGCGTTTTTGCAAATGGTCATCTCCAGCGTCACCATTCGCGGGCAGATGTATGAGCCAAGCACCATCGAATGCGTGTACTTCACGGTTGACCCAAAATTCCGCGGGCGCGGATTGGGGCGCTCCCTGCAAAAAGCGCTCATGGACGAAGGGCGCAAACGCGGGTATAAAAAGATATACGCCAGCGTCGAAACATGGAACGCCGCCAGCCTCAAGGCAACGCAGGCAAACGGATTTCGCATCATCAAGACCTTCCGCGAAGGCATCTATCACAGGCACCGCCTGGAAAGCGAGTTGTAAATGACCACCCACCGCGAACGCATTCAAACATGCCTCAACGGCGAGCAAACCGACCACACACCCATCGCCTTATGGCGGCACTTCCCCGAAGAAGACCAAAACCCCGAAACCCTCGCAGCCGCCACGCTCAAATTTCAAGAGACGTATGACTTCGACATCGTGAAGGTCACCCCCGCATCATCCTTTGCCGTGAAAGATTGGGGCGTGGTGGATGAATGGCAGAACAACCCCGAAGGCTCGCGTGCCTACGTCAAACGCGTGATCCAGACCCCCCAGGATTGGGAGACTCTCAAACCGCTTGACCCAATCACATCCCCGCATCTTGCTGGACAGTTAGCCTGTCTCCGTTTGATCAAGCAGAATCTCAGCCCGGAGACTCCCGTCATCCAGACCATCTTCAATCCATTGTCACAGGCGAAAAATCTGGCAGGGAACGACCTGCTCATCGAACACATCCGCACACATCCCGAAGCCGTGATAAAGGGATTGGAAACCATCACCCAGAGCACGGTCAAATTCATCGAAGCCGCGCGCGATATTGGTATTGACGGTATTTTCTACGCCATTCAACACGCGCAGGGAAGTCTGCTTGAATTAGACGAGTACAAATCAGTGGCATTACCCTACGACCTGAAAACGCTCACCGCTGCGGATGATCTGTGGTGTAACATGCTCCACATGCATGGCAGTGACATGTATTTCTCGCTGCTGCGCATGTTCAATTTTCAGATCGTCAACTGGCATGACCGCGAAACCTATCCATCATTGGCAGAGGCACAGAGTCTCTTCCGCAATTTGGTGGTGTGCGGTGGCATCAGGCAGGAAACGCTTCACTTGGGGAATCAGGCTCAAGTGAAGGAAGAAGCGCAGGATGCCATCGCGCAGACTCGCGGAAAACGATTCATCCTCGGTACGGGATGCGTCGTCTATTATGTATCGCCGCATGAAAATATCATGGCAGCGAAAGAGAGTGTTGGATGAGTTTAAGAGTGATTTCAGGCAGCGCCAAAGGACGAAAATTGGCGTCAGTTCCAGGCGACACTACGCGCCCGGTGATGGATCGCGTAAAGGAAGCGTTGTTCAATATTCTGGCGGGAGATGTGATCG
>VGOX01000620.1 GCA_016875755.1 Chloroflexota bacterium | reverse complement strand
TTGGACTGGTTCTTCGAACGGCTGAATCAGTTACAGGTTAAGACAGGATGCGATGGCTTCAAATTCGATGCAGGCGAGGCTTGCTTCCTGCCCGACGATGCGGTCACACATCAAAAAATCCATCCCAATGAATATACAAAAATTTATGTTGCCTCAGTGGCGAAGCATCATCGTTTAACAGAAGTTCGTTCGGGTTGGAAAAATCAAGCTGCGCCGATCTTTTTTCGTCAATGGGACAAGACGACTTCGTGGGGATTGGATAACGGCTTGCACTCGGTGTTGACGGGCGCGCTGGCGATGAGTTTGGCAGGCTATCCATTTATTTTGCCTGACATGGTGGGCGGCAACGAATACGACGAGAAAGCGGATGCCGACATGATGATCCGCTGGACGCAGGTGAATGCGCTGCTGCCTTCGATGCAATTTAGTTTGGCTCCGTGGGATTATGGCGCAGACAGCGCTGAGTTGTGCCGTCGTTTTGCAAACCTGCACGTGGAATTCGCGCCGCAGATTTTGCAGATTGCTCGCGATTCGATTGCAAGAGGATTGCCGATCATCCGCCCGATCTTCTGGCTCGAACCATCGGATGAAGCTGCCTTGACATGCGACGATGAATTTTTATTAGGTGATGAATTGCTGGTTGCACCTGTCGTTACACCGAATACAACCCAGCGCGATATTTATCTTCCAAAAGGAAAGTGGCAAAACTATTGGACGGGCGAAGTGATCACTGGGAATATTTTGTTCGAACATTACCCGACCCCGCTTGATACCCTGCCGATCTTCAAGCGAATCAAATAACGGAGAAACAACATGTCAACCTATAAATTCCCGCATAATTTTCTGTGGGGCGCCGCCACCGCCGCCTATCAAGTGGAAGGCGCATGGAACGAAGACGGCAGGGGCGAATCGATCTGGGATCGTTTCAGTCACACGCCTGGTAACACCACGGATGGCGATACGGGCGACATCGCCTGTGACCACTATCACCGTTGGGAGCAGGATATTGCGCTCATGCGTCAGTTGGGTTTGAAAGCCTATCGCTTCTCCACATCATGGTCACGCGTACTGCCCATGGGACGCGGACGCATCAATCCCAAAGGTTTGGATTTCTACGACCGCCTTGTGGACGGTCTGTGCGCGGCAAACATCGAACCGCTGCTCACGTTGTATCATTGGGATTTGCCGCAAGCCTTGCAAGATGAAGGCGGTTGGGACAATCGCAACACCGTGTATGCTTTCGCCGACTATGCCGCGCTGATGGTCAAACGCCTTGGTGACCGCGTCCAGTTTTGGACGACCTTCAATGAACCAAGCGTCATCACCTACATCGGTTTTCTCACGGGTGAACATGCTCCTGGGGTCAAAGACCAGCGCATGGCGTATCAAGTGGCGCATCATCTTTTGGTTGCACATGGGTTGGGTATGCAAGCCATCCGCGCCGCCAAACCCGATGTGAACGCGGGTATCGTGCTTAATTTGTGGCCTGCAGAACCTGCTTCCGACTCCGCCGAAGATGTTGCGGCGGCTGACAAGTTTTGGGATGAAAACGAAACCTTGTTCCTCGACCCGCTTTTCAAGGGACATTATCCACCCGCTGTGTACGACATGATC
>VGOX01000619.1 GCA_016875755.1 Chloroflexota bacterium | reverse complement strand
TTGGTTGCACGCCTTCCAGTTGCGCTCATCATACCCAACATTCTCAATTACTTTTCACGGTATAACCTTTTTACTCCACTCACTGCCAGAGGCAGTGGTTTTGTACTCTAATAAAGAAGAGAACCGCCTGGCTGGCATTATCGGCGCAGTGCAAGATATCACGGAGCAAAAGCATTCCGACATCCTGCTCAAAGAGACGCTCCTGCGCCAAAACGCCATTTTGAATAACATTCCAGACATGGCATGGTTGAAGGATTTGGACAGCCGTTATATCGCTGTGAACGAACAATTTTCAAAAATGTGCGGATTTAAAATAGAAGAAATTATCGGCAAGAAGGACCACGACATCTGGCAAAAGGAATTTGCAGACCATTATCGTCAGGATGACCTTGAGGTGATCCATAGCGGCACGCGGAAGGAAATCGAGGAAATTCTGCAGGATCACGATGGCAGGCAGATCTGGATCGAAACCACAAAAACCCCAATCCGCAATTCGCAGGGAGAAGTGACAGGCACGATCGGCATTGCCCGCGACATCACCGAGCGAAAAACAGCGGAACTCGAACGCGAACGGCTTATCACAGAACTGGAAGCAAAAAACGCCGAATTGGAGCGCTTCACCTACACCGTTTCACATGACCTCAAAGCTCCATTGGTGACGATCACAGGCTTCCTCAGCTATCTCGATAAGGACGCCCGCGAAGGAAAATTCGATAAGTTCCAAAGAGACCTTGAACGAATTCAGCAGGCTGCCCAAAAAATGCACAATCTGCTAAGCGATCTGCTCGAACTTTCACGCATCGGCAGGATCATCAACGAGCCTGTGGAGATTCCCTTTCGCGAGATCGTGCGCGAGGCAATTGCCGCAGTGGAGGGACAACTCAAAGCCCGCGGAGTCAATGTCGAGTACGAGGATGAGGCGGTCACGATCTACGGAGACCGCATCCGACTCACGGAAGTCCTCCAAAACCTGCTCGACAACGCCGTCAAATTCATGGGAAACCAGCCCGAGCCGCGCATCCGCATCGGCTCGAGCATGGATGAAAATAACCATCCCAGTTTTTATGTGCAGGATAACGGCATCGGCATGGACCCGCAATTTTCCGAACGCATCTTCGGCCTCTTCAATAAGTTGGACCCAAACACGCAAGGCTCAGGCGTTGGTCTTTCCATCGTAAAACGCATCATTGAAGTGCACAACGGCAACATCTGGGTCGAGTCACAGCCTGGCAAAGGTTCCACGTTTTATTTCAACCTCAAAGAACGAGACTAAAAGGAGGCTCTCATGTGCGGACGCTTCACACTTACTGTTGACCCTGCCGAATTACAAGAAGCATTTGGCGGTTTTATCTTCCCCGCTCAATTCGCGCCGCGTTTCAACATCGCGCCCACCCAGCCAGTGCTGGCCATCCCCAACGACGCGAAGAACACAGCCGATTTTTTTCTCTGGGGGTTGATTCCCTCATGGTCCAAAGACCCAAGCATCGCGAACAAACTCATCAACGCGCGCGGTGAAACCATCGCAGAAAAACCATCCTTTCGCGGGAGTTTCAAATACAAACGCTGTCTCATTCCTGCCGACGGATTTTACGAATGGCAGGCACGTTACGGTGAAAAAACAAAAACACCCTACTTCATT
>VGOX01000618.1 GCA_016875755.1 Chloroflexota bacterium | reverse complement strand
CTCGACGACTTCGAAAAAAGAATTCAGCAACTTCACATTTACCCGCTGGTCACCTGGCGCGATTAGCTAAAATCCCTCCTTCAACTCCTTCCCCTACTTTATGTTAGCGGAAACTAAAGTTGAATCGAAAAAGCAGAAACTCACCAACGCAGGTGAGTTTCTGCTTTTAGCTGAACTTTATCTTATGCGCAACACTTCACTGAACGGACTTTCACTCACAAACAAGTTTGTGGAATTATTTTTCAGCGTCATCTCAAAAAAATCAACCAAATAAGTGTTTACGATTTCCGTCACCCGCGCACCGTTGAGCGGACCTTTCAAGCCGAGTTGCGGGGCAATGGGTGAGAGCAGCGGCAGGTCGCTGAAATCAAAATGCTTCGTCCCTGCAATGCCGATCACACCAAAGCTGTTGCTCACATTCGGGTAAAACAGGTTGAACAATTTGTTGTTCTTGCTGTCGGTGATCTCGTACCAACCTTCGCTGAACATATAAAACGATGGCTGGCTCACACCGTTCTCGATCACCTCGGCAGAGACAGGGCGCATGAACGGGTCCATGCCGAGCACGGCTTTGCAGCGCGGGTCGGTGCCGCAAAATTGGATGACACCACCCCCGCCTGTGGAATGACCATATGCACCAACGCGACTTAGATCCAGTTTCTCGAAAAATGGATTGTCATCCGCTTCATTCCACGCTGTGAGTTGGTCCAGCAAAAAGGACATATCTCCCGCCCATTGATCGACCAGCACCCGTGCCACTTCTTCGTAATTTGGCTCGTCGCCGCTTTCAGGCAGGGCGGTGGGATTATTCGGTGCCATCGTGCCATCAGGGAAGACAGTGGTCACGGCGCCGTAGGTATGCTGAGTCCCGATGACGATAAATCCACGGCTGGCAAGTTCCAAAGCCTGACCTGTGTTCTGGGCGTTAAATCCGTTCCAGCCATGCGAGAAGAGGATGATGGGGAATGGTTCGTTCGTAGCAGCGACAGCGGCGTTTTTGTAGGCGGGGATTTCCACCAACGCAAGATGGTCGAGGAAATAGGATGGGAGGTCGATGTACGTGGCGATGGCGGGTGCGTAGATTTCGGCATCCGCCATCCACGGGGCGCGTTCATCATCCGCGTTGATTTCTGCGGGATACCAGATCTGGATCATAAAACGGCGCGGCTCGTCTTTGCCTGAATAGATTTCGGCGCGGGAGTTGTCTGTCAATTCGAGAATGGATGTGCCGATTTTGTACGGTCCGCTGGGGGTGGGGATGCGCGGAACAGGCAGCAGTGTAGGAATCACCGTCGCAATGACAACCAGAATTGCGGTCAGGGTTGAGGCGATGGGTTTCCAGTCGCTTGACGAACGGAGTTTTATCAGGCTTGTGAGTGCCAGCAGCGGAGTCAACGCATAGAGCGGAATCATCTGCCAGCGGTAGCCTTCGAGGGCAAAGTGTAGCAGGTTGGTGAACAGTGCCAGCGCGGGCAGCAGACGGACGATTAGCGGGCGCGGGTGACGCCAGAGCAAATAAAGGACGAGCAGAATGGAAATGGTGATTTCGAGCGGTCGCATTTTCGTTAGGCGACGTGAGCGAGTTTTGCCTTACCTTCGCGATAGGCAATTGCGGTCATAACGTACATGAGGATGCTGAGGTAGGCGGTCATGGC
>VGOX01000617.1 GCA_016875755.1 Chloroflexota bacterium | reverse complement strand
AATCAAACAGCACGAATACGCCCTGCTTGATGAGATCGCGCAGGATTCCATGGTGACCCAAGCCAGCCTTTCCAAGAGGCTGGGCATTGCTGTAGGCAGCGTCAACTGGTATATCAAACGGTTGATCGGCCGTGGCTGGGTCAAGGCTTCACATCTGGACCGCACCCGCCTCAAGTATGACTTGACCCCGGAGGGCATGCGTATCTTTACCCAACGAGCCGTATCGTATGCGCAAGATTCGCTCAAGGTGTATGGAAGTTTTCGCGAGAAAGCCAAGTCTCTGGTCGCAGACTTGAAACAAAAAGGCTTTGAATGTGTTTACCTGAATGGCAATGATGAGATGATGGACATCCTGCGCCTGACCTGCATTGAAGCGGGCCTGGCCATCAGCGACCTGCCTGAAGACTGTGTGCTTGAAGGCAATGGTCGTGAATACCATGTTGTAAAACTAAAGTGATCTTGAAAGGTATCCGATGTCGAAAAACTTTGCTGTGATCGGTGTTGGCGGATACATCGCGCCTCGTCATTTACGCGCCATCCGCGATACAGGCAACCGCCTGGTCGCCGCGGTGGACCCGAAGGACTCAGTGGGTGTCCTTGATCAATATTCCTATGATGTGAAATTCTTTACTGAGATCGAACGCTTCGACCGTCACTTGGAAAAACTACGCCGCGGACCGGAAACAGACCGCGTCCACTTTGTTTCGATCTGTTCGCCAAACTATTTGCATGATTCACACTGCCGCCTTGCCCTGCGCGCCGGTGCAGATGTGATTTGCGAAAAGCCGCTGGTAATCAACCCTTGGAATTTGGATGCGCTCGAAGAAATTGAAGCGGAGACGAAGCGTCGTATCCATACGATTTTGCAGTTGCGTGTGCATCCGGCACTGATCGCACTTCGTGAGTCGCTTCAAAAAGAGGGGAATATGCATGATGTGGAACTCACATACATTACCAGCCGCGGTCCCTGGTATCAGGTTTCCTGGAAGGGGCACGAAGATAAATCAGGCGGCGTGGCGACCAACATTGGCATTCATTTCTTTGACCTGTTGATGTGGCTGTTTGGCTCAGTGGGCGGCGTCAAGGTCCATCATGCAGATGAGCAACGCATGTCCGGTTTCATCGAATTGGAGCGGGCGCGAGTACGCTGGTATCTTTCGGTGGATAAGGATGACCTACCAGCTTCTGTCAAAGCGGCAGGCAAAACCACTTATCGTTCCATTACTGTAGATGGCAAGGAAGTTGAGTTTTCGGAAGGTTTTACAGATCTTCATACTCGTGTCTATGAAGAAATTCTGGCAGGGCATGGGTTTGGAATAAAAGAAGCGCGCCCTTCGGTCGAGCTGACTCATAAAATTCGTTCCTCCATCATTTCACCGAAGGATGAGTTGGCGCATCCTTTCTTAAAAAAATAATAGGAATAGCATGTCTGATTATTTTGTTCACGAATCCAGTTATGTGGATGAAGGTGCGGAGATCGGTGCAGGCACAAGGATTTGGCATTTTTGCCACGTAATGCCGCGCGCAAAGATTGGCGCACGTTGTAACATTGGCCAGAATGTACTGGTTTCCTCGGATGTGACAATTGGTGAGAATGTAAAAATCCAGAATAATGTTTCACTTTACACGGGTGTAATTGTTGAGGACGACGTTTTTC
>VGOX01000616.1 GCA_016875755.1 Chloroflexota bacterium | reverse complement strand
GAAATATGGATACGAGATTTCCCGCGCTTCTTTCTTGATCCCAGCCTGATACTCACCAGCGGGCACTTCCACAAACCGATCCAGGTCACCGGGCCTCCAGCCAAGCCTCCCCAATAACAAACCAGCATGCCGCCGCAGTTCAGGTCGAATCTCGCCGCTTTGCATGGTTTCCACCAAAGCATCGATCACCCGTTCCCTGCTCTGAAGTGGAACACCGCCAGGCCAGGTATCCAGCACGGCATCGCCCGCCAGCACCACCGCCTCGCCCAATGGACCGGGTCTTTCATTGACAAGCGCTTCCACAACCTCCCCTGCAACGCGCGGCAATTGCTGGCGAATGCCAAGATAGCCGATGGTCAGCAAAGTCACTTCGCGCCAGGCTTGCTCTCCCACATGGCGGGACAAGGTCTCGATGATCGGGGTGGAATCTCCCTGTCCCATCAAGGCAAGGGCTACCGCTGCAAGGTACTCTTCAAACGTTAAGTGAATGAAGCCATATTCCCCAGGCCCGCGCTCAAGCAGGAGAGCGGCATGTTCGCGCACATCCAACAGGAACTGACGCGCCGCCTGATGCGGCGACGAATCGCCGCGCTCATGGAAGAGTTCCTCCAATTTACGACGCATATCTTCACGTCCCACCAACCCCACACCAGGGCTGACTTCATGCATCCACAACGCCAGCGGCGCCAGAATGCGGACGGTTTGAATCTCGTCAATGTCACGCCCGGGCGCGCGTCCGCCTAAGCTGCGGGCGCGGTTCCACGTGGAAAGCAATGTTGTGACGTATTGGTCATATAACTGCACGCGACGCTCGGGCAGGGTCACGCCCTGCCGCTTCATCAACGCCAGAATGGTCAACAACAGCGGCGTGGAGGCTAGTTGACGCACACCGGGGTTGTGATTGATGGCATCCAGCAGTTCGCGGTAATCCACTTCTGCATCGGCGCGGGCGACGGCGGTATTGCCCTGCACCTGCTGTTCGAGAGCGGTTGTCCAATGCTCGACGAATTTTTCGATCTCGTCATCTTCAAAATCGACGATGGTACATTCAGCAAGGTCTTCCGCTGAAGGGCGCACAGCCCGGTACCCAACCACACGGCTAGTGAGGACAAATTTATTCCCCTCACGGCGATGGAAGGCGTAAAAATCCACCACACGTTCCACAACCGTATTGCGCAGGTTGAGGTCGCGCACCTCGTCCAGACCATCCAACAAGATCAATGCCCTGCCCGCCTTGAGTGCCTCACTCAGCATGGGAGCAAAGGGCAAGTCGGCACCGATATCTTCAAAATAATCTGCTATGAAATGGTCGAGGGCAATATCGCGAGTTTGCAGTGCATTGGCAAAAGCAGCCAGCGGTAACAGGATCGGCAAATAATCATCCAACCCGATCTGTTTGCCTTCGCCGCGCGCCAAGCGCAGCGCAAGATACTTGAGGAAGGTGGTTTTGCCCGCCCCGGGGTCACCCAAAATGATCACGCCAGAGTGCCGGCGCAGTACATTCAACAGCGGAATCGGCTCACCGAAATGCAGGGTTTCCTGTTCGTGGTCGGTGATGTCGCGCCCGGCAATTTGTAAGCTGCGGTTCCACGTATCGCCTTCGGGCAGTTCCATGCGCGCCTTGAGCGGGACATAGAGGTCGAGCAGTTTCATCCGCAGGGAGACGC
>VGOX01000615.1 GCA_016875755.1 Chloroflexota bacterium | reverse complement strand
TGTGGCCGCGGCGAATTGCATTTGGGTATCTTGATCGAAACCATGCGCCGTGAAGGATATGAATTCCAGGTCTCCCGTCCTGAAGTGATTTTCCACAAAGCTGAAGATGGCGCCTTGCTTGAGCCGTTTGAAGAAGTTCACATTGAAACCAGTGCAGAGACAGTCGGCGTTGTTGTGGAAATGCTGGGGAGCAGGCGCGGCAAAATGATGGACATGCAGGATGCAGGTCAGGGTATGACGCGCATGGTGTACATCATCCCAACACGCGGCTTGCTCGGCTTCCGTTATGCGTTCCTCACATCCACACGCGGTGCTGGCATCATGCACACCATCTTCAACGGTTACGATGAAATGGCTGGCCCCATCGCTTCGCGTTCGAGGGGCTCCATTGTCGCATGGGAAGCTGGATCGACCACTGCATATGCTTTGAAGAGCGCAGAAGAACGCGGGCAGTTGTTTGTAGGACCTGGAGTGGAAGTGTACGAAGGTATGGTCATCGGCGAAAATGCGCGCGGAAGCGACCTGCCGATCAATGTCTGCAAAAAGAAACATTTGACCAATATGCGTGCATCTGGCGGCGATATGGAAATTCGCCTCACCCCGCCCCGACAAATGTCACTGGACGAAGCGATCGAGTACCTCTCTGACGATGAGCTGCTGGAGGTAACTCCTGAAAATTATCGTATTCGCAAGCGTATTCTTTCCACTGATGAACGTGGGAAGAGTGTCAAGAAAATAAAAGAACAGATCGGCGAAGCATAACTTACAAAAAAGACCTCACAGCAATGTGAGGTCTTTTTTGTAAGGGATTTTCCTACTGACAGGTCATCGTGGCAACCGTGCTTGTGGCCTGCCCGCTGGCATTGAATACTTGAATCTGATACCCGACCGATTGCCCTGAAAGCAGGTTGATCGTTTCGAAATAGGTGATAGTGTTCGCAGGCAATTCTGCGGCAACTTCACCATTTCGTAGAACGCGATATCCAGTTTCGCTATCAGCCTTGTCAACCCAATTCAGGGTGATATCCGCTTTGCCGTCGTAGCAAATGTAACTCCAGCCGTTACCCTTTGCGAAGGCAGGTGCGTCGGGATCTCCGCCTAGCGGCGTTGGCGGCGCTGTAACTGTAGGCAACGCCGAAAAACTACCTGATGGGGTGACAAACTCGCCAGAGACCCAACATTCACCTGCGTCGGTGGATACGACCCAATAATTTGGCGGGAAAAAGCCAATGATCTTAACTGGGGTTTCAGGCAGGATCTGAGTGATGCGCTGATAATTGACTCCAGGACCTGTGCGGCAATTCGTCACATCTTCTACGCTGGCAAGTGCTTGTGAATAAGTTGGGGTTGCTTCTGCTTTGGCTTGATCGTTTGCGGTAGGGCTTGCCAGAGGAGTGGTATTGAGTGCTGCTTCCACGGTTAAAGCAGCAGCGGTGGCAACATCTGGTGAGTTTCCTTCCGAGGCGGCGGGCATATTGCAGGCTGATAGGATGATGACAAGAGCCATCATCAGTGGGGCGATTCTCTTCATACATTCTCCAGTGTAAATATTTTATTAGAGTACAAAACCACTGCCTCTGGCAGTGAGTGGAGTAAAAAGGTTATACCGTGAAAAGTAATTGAGAATGTTGGGTATGATGAGCGCAACTGGAAGGCGTGCAACCAACCAAAAGGAGAC
>VGOX01000614.1 GCA_016875755.1 Chloroflexota bacterium | reverse complement strand
TGCTGACGTTGCAGAAAATCCGAACCGGCGGAAGCCAGACCGTCACGGTCCAGCACGTCCATGTCGGAGAAGGTGGTCAGGCCGTGATCGGCAACGTCCAGACCGGGGGGAGGCTGGCGGGGGGAGAAGAGACAAAATGACAAAGCCCATGCGTGAAGCCCGGGCTGCGTTGGCAAAGCATCCTCGCTGCGGGGCTTACTGCCGGACCACGGGTGAAGCTTGCAAGGCCCCGGCGATGGCGAACGGGCGTTGCCGGATGCACGGCGGCAAGTCCACCGGCAGGCCAATCGTTCACGGCAGGGCGACAAAGGAAGCCAGGGCGCAACGCCGAGAAGTGCGCGAACTACTCAAGGCGCTGCGGGAACTCCTCGAAAGCTAACTGCCAGGGAAGAGTTGGACTGACGGGGCATTGGGCAGCAAGTGCGGCACGTTGGCGCAGAATCAGCCTTGGGAAAAATCCACGGGCCGAGGTCGGCAGAGGCGAAGGTGGTGCGGAATGCCTGAAATGGCGGAGAGCTGTGTATCCCCACAAAACAGTTCGGGCATTGACAACTAATGGTGCGTTTGACAGAAAGTGAGGGGTTGGTAATTAAAATTGGTCTTCTGAAATGGGGGTGGTTTGCATGTTGCCGCTTGGTAGCTTATAGATTGTTAAGGTCATTCGCGTATAGCGCACACCCTGTTCATTACTTTCCTCATTTATCTGAAAGCTCTCTGTTCGAAATAGTGCACCAGACGATAAGTCACGATAGCGTAAATCGTAAGAACCAGCGTTAATTTTTGATATCGTGAATGATTTGTAGGCAGGAATAAAAAACACCCTCACAGGATATGCAGATGGCCCATCTAAGTAAACAAGCTTTATAAAAGCATCAAAATTACTCTGACTATTATCGACATGAATTCTTGAGTGTCCACCCATATGCAATTGTTTGAATCCTTTGATGTACCCCGCCTTTGAAGGCCAAGGGCGGCCATTTGGGTCTAAGCCCCACCTGGGTGTGTTGTTCTCAACTGGATAAGCAGGAACAGTGGGTAAATGGAGCGTTGTATGCTCGCTGGATTTTGCTGGCCCAGGATCATTGTCGAGCTGGGTGAACAGGTCATCCAGAGAAGTATTCGATTCGCTATTGCTCTCATTGGTGCGATTATTACCAAGTTTGCTTGGTGAATGCGCATCTTCCCCAGTGGAGTCCTGGATATAAGGTTTGCCACTGTAAGAGCTGTGCTTGTTTTCTGAAGCTATAAGAATGAATAGACCTATTAGCAATAAAGACAAAATTAAAGCGGGTCTATTCAGCCTAAATAAAATCGACTTTGTTTGTTCTGAATGATTAACCGTTGCGTTGCTTGATTTTCCTTGATTATTATCTCTATACTTTTCCCGCATCTTCTCAAGGTCTCTGTAAAACCCTGACCATTGCTGTGATGTTGCTGTTGAATGGCTGGCGGCAGTTTTTTCTTTGATGGGTTGAGTTCTCTCATTCGCTTCAATCCATTCATCATGTTCTTTTCTTTTAATTGGGTCAGATAATACCTCGTAAGCAACATTGATGAGTCCCATTACCCTTGTTGCCTCAATATCCGCAGGATGAAGGTCTGGGTGATATTTCTTTGACAATATACGATAGGCGGCTTTGATAACCTCTTGTGGCGCATCGCGAGAAACTTTCAGATTAT
>VGOX01000613.1 GCA_016875755.1 Chloroflexota bacterium | reverse complement strand
GACCCTGCCTCGCGACAACGCCCTTGCCTTCCGCTAATGGTTGGTGCAATCAACCTCCATAAGGGTCTTTCACCCTCTAGTCAACGCCCATGCTGGGCGCACAACAAAAAAAGGCTGTGCATTTGCACAGCCTTTTGATTACACACTGACAATGGTCTTGAATGTGTCATTCCACCCTTCACGATGACACCTGACAACCAATTCCGCCAATTCATGCAGCACAACATTTTGATTCAGTACATCATCCATCGGCATCCACATCGGATGGTACGTTCCGTGTTCGGGGTTTGGTTCGTCGTATTCTTCGCCCGTCCCTGTCCCAAACACCCCGCCGACCTGCTTCACTAAAAAAAAATTTGTTTGCGTTTGTTCTCCCGTACCACTTCCGCTGCTTTCTGCAGTACCTCAACGCGAATTCCCAACTCCTCCCACGCTTCACGGATGGCGGCTTGCTCGTCCGTCTCACCTTCGTCCACACCGCCGCCTGGAAAAGAGAAATAATGCCGTCCCTGTTTATGACGCTCCATCAATGCCAGACAATCATCTGCGATCAGAATAATGCCTGCACGATTTTTCATACACGCCCCCTTTTTGATCTATTCAGCAACAGCCGCGTCTTATTGACATCGTCATGGATCTGGTCGATCAGCGCCTCCACCGTTGTATAGCGGATCTCATCCCGCAGGCGCGCAACGAAATCAAGGTGCAGGGTTTCGCCGTAAATATCGCGGTCGAAGTCGAGCAGGTAGGCTTCAAGGCTCTGGTTTTGGCGTTCAGGGGTGAAGGTGGGGTTGAAACCAATATTCGTCGCCGCCATAAAGGTCTCATTGCCCAGCCTCGCCCAACAGGCATAAATTCCGTTCGTCGGCGTGGATTTCTGTTTCAGGTAATCGATATTGGCGGTGGGGAAGTTGATCTGCTTCCCGCGCCCTGCCCCGCGAATGACGACCCCGCCGAGCGAATAGGGATAACCAAGCAAATTCGCAGCATCGGTGACATTGCCTGTGTTGATGAGTTTTCGGATTTCGGTGGATGAGATCACGCCGCTTTCATCGCTCAAAGCTGGCACTACTTCGACGGTGTATCCCAACTCCGAGCCGATCTCTGTGAGGCGTGCTGCGTTGCCTTCCCGCCCCTTGCCTAGCGCAAAATCATAGCCGATGAGCAGGTGACTGAGCCCGAGGCACTGTTTCAGCGTGGACATATATTGATGGGCAGTGGCAGCCGAAAGATCCCGTGTGAAGCGTTGGGTGATGACAACGTCCACTCCCAATGCGCCGAGCAATTCCGCACGTTCGTCGGGTGTGGTCAGGCATTGAATATCCTTGCCTGTCAGCACGCTGGCAGGGTGGGGGTGGAAGGTTAATACGACAGCAGGGGCGTTTGCGGCGTGGGCATTGCGGACGAGTTTTTGAATGATCTTGCGATGTCCGCGGTGAACGCCATCGAATACGCCGATGGTAAGCCATGAATTTTGCAGGGAGGTTTCTTCGAGTGAGTGGGTATGTTGCATAATTAAAAAGCCGCCTTTGACGGCGGCTTAATTTTATCCTATTCCTATTTTTAATCTGATGTAAAGAAGACTTTCTTGGGCTGCCATTCGGGCGAGCCGTCTTCTGCCACAGCGGGAACCATGAGGGCTACGAGTTCGCCCTGAGTGCTGACGCCGCGTACTTTTTCCTGCGAGG
>VGOX01000612.1 GCA_016875755.1 Chloroflexota bacterium | reverse complement strand
GTTTTCATGAATTTCTTTGGCTCAATTGGCCGTAACCTGAAAAATATCCGATATATATTGATTCAGGATGTTGTCAACGGAAAAAGACATTGCCCGTTGACGAAGGATTTCAGGAGGGATGGGATGAGCCAAGGTGTCCAAAATGGCCTCCGCCAGCGCGTTAGCGTCGCCAACAGGAGTGAGTATGCCATATTTCCCATCTTCCAGAATTTCTGAAGGACCGCTTGGGCAATTGGTTGAGATCACCGGAGTGCCGCAAGCCATGGATTCCACCAGCACGTTTGCAAATCCCTCCCATTGTGAAGACAACACAAAAACAGACGAGTGCGCCATGTATGCAAACGGGTTAACCACAAATCCTGGAAAATGAACCGCATCCTCTAGCCCCAAGTTCTTAGCCAGCCGCATCAGTTGTGGATGTTCTTTCCCATCCCCCAAAATCATTAATCTTGCCATTGGAAGTTTTGTTTTCAGCAATGAAAAAGATTTGAGCAGTGTCTTAAAATCTTTTTGCTTTACAAGCCTGCCGGCCGCTAGAATCACCTTCAGTCCTGGTGACTTGAACCAAGGATGATCCGGCTGTATAGTTGATTGTTCAAGTAGTTTCTGCGAGACAATCGGGTTGTAGATCACCTTGATTTTATTCGCAGGCAGGTGAGTGATTTTCATAAAACGACGCGCCGCCTCAAACGAGACAAGAATGATTTGATCAGCCCAATGATAAAAAAGGCTTGCGAGCAAAGGATGGAGACGGTCTTTCCAGGAGTTGGGATTTTGGGCTGAAAAGTCAAGCGCGATATGTTCACTGACTAGCAAGCGACCTTTCCAGCCTGAGAGAAAACGGGCAATAATCGCACTTACATTTAGGTGCGTTTGAGAGGACAGAACAACTGCCGGGCTTTCAGAAGCAAGGTAGGCGGCAAGTTTGAGGATTGATCGGGTGGACTTTCCAGCCTTCAAATCTATAAGACGCGCGCCTTGAGGTATTTCTGCGCGTAAAGGGCCATCTGCTTGTACCAGAATTAAGTCCACCTGCCAGCCTAATCGCAAGAAACCTTCAGATAGGCTGAGCATGACACGCTGAATCCCCCCTCCGCTAAAATTAGAAAAATAAAGCCCAATATGGAAAGTACTCATACCGGTAGCCACCTTGAAAGATCGCGTTGCAGAATATCTTGTAGGTGTTTGGTTTCTTCGCTATAGTTTTTACGAATATTATTTGCCATTTCCTCATCCAAAGCGGGTGGGGTATAGCCGCTGAGGTTGGTATTAATGGCAGACATTTTTATTCTATACCGAATACGGAATGGGATAAACAATTTCAAGATATCTTTTATTACCGAGCGATTTCGCAGCCATTGATGCAGTGTCTTGTTCCCAGGCAAAGCTGAATTATTACTCTTAATATATTTGATATGGGAAGAATGATCTGCTAAAGCTAAAAATATTTGCAGGTTGTTGATCAAAGCGGAAAAATTGGATAAGTCTTCTGTGAGCAAGAACAGAAATTTTTCTTTTGGAAATATCGCCAGATATTTCGTAATCTGGCTGGCGTATGCTCCAACTCTGGAGTATGCGAATAAAATCTGTCCCCTGTTTTCCAACTGAGTTTTCATCTGCTTCATTCTCTCCGGCTCGGCATGCAACGCCGCAGGAAATGACAGCGTTTCATGCCCTTCTCGAACGCT
>VGOX01000611.1 GCA_016875755.1 Chloroflexota bacterium | reverse complement strand
TATGAAATCCTATCGAAAAGAACTATCTTTCAACCTCCCCGCCCGCAGGGGATTTCTCAACATCACGCCGCAAGTCGAAGAGGCCTTGCATGAAAGCGGCATACAGGAAGGCTTGGTCCTTGTGAATTCGATGCACATTACCAGCTCGGTCTTCATCAATGATGATGAAAGTGGACTGCATCACGATTACGACAAATGGCTGGAGAAACTTGCCCCACACGAACCTGTGCATCAATACCGCCACAACGATACAGGCGAAGACAATGCCGACGCGCACATGAAACGTCAAGTAATGGGACGCGAAGTTGTCGTGGCGGTTACGAACGGTCAACTGGATTTCG
Source organism: Chloroflexota bacterium (assembly GCA_016875755.1). Taxonomy (GTDB): domain Bacteria; phylum Chloroflexota; class Anaerolineae; order Anaerolineales; family Villigracilaceae; genus Villigracilis. The sequence goes on along the minus strand of VGOX01000611.1, from coordinate 1,347 downwards.
GGACGTGGGAACAGATCTTCTACGGCGAGTTTGATGGCCATAGAAGAAAACGCGTGCTGGTCAAAATTATCGGTGAATAGGAGCAGAGCAATGAAATTAAAAGGAAAAAAAATCGCCATGCTGGTCGCTGAAGGGGTTGAAGATTATGAATATTTTGTCCCCATGATGCGGCTGCAGGAGGAGGGTGCTCAGGTACTCACGGCTGCTTTAGAATTGAAACCCCTTAAAGGTAAAAATGGATTAACGATAACACCCGACGCATTGATCGAATCGCTAAATGCAGATGAACTTTTTTCGATCATCATCCCTGGCGGCTGGGCTCCAGATAAATTACGCAGGTATGATGTCGTCAAAAACCTTGTAAAGAAAATAGATGACGCCAAAAAGATCGTTGGCATTATTTGCCACGGCGGCTCCACCGCGATCTCGGCGGGCATCATCAAGCAAGGTCAGCGCGTAACAGGCTCAACGGGCATCAAGGACGATCTCGTCAACGTTGGCGGGGTTTGGGTGGATGAGCCCGCCTTCCGCGAGGGCAACCAGGTTTGGGGCAGGGTCGTGGCGGACATTCCCGACTTCAACCGCGAGCTTGTGAACGCCCTAGTCGAGGGATAGCGGCTTCCCTTTCATCGTCTCAGGGATGGGGATGTTCAACAGACTCAGGATGGTGGGCGCGATCTGCAAATGGGAGATGACTTCACCCGTATCGCCTCTGCCACTACGGGACGGCTGGATCACGTAAAAAGGCACATCTCTCTGCTCTGACGTAGTTCCACCATGCGCCCCATCAGCATTAATGCCATGATCGCCCGTTACAAAAATCGTATAACCCAACTCGCGCCATTCCATTAGAAGCGGCGCGAGTTTTGCATCTTGATAGATGGCGTGATTACGATATTCTTTGGTATCTGAGCCGTAGGTCTCGCCGTGATAATCCATACCCATCGGATGCAGCAAAAGATAATCGGGGGAATATTTCCGAACAAGATGCGCCGCCGTGTTGAACAACTCGATATCAGGGTACTCGTCCTGCGTGTAAAAACGCCCATGTTGAATGTTTAGCATTTCGTCATCCACTTCCCTGTCGGCAATGGGATCAAATGGCGCGCGATTGTATAATTCTGAATACCAATAATAGGCTGCGGCAGCAGTGACCTTGCCCGCAGACTTCAATGCTTGAAACACATTTGGCATGTTCGAAAGCCGCACAATGGAATTGGCAACGATGCCATTCTCACTCGAAAACGTTCCTGTGTGGATCGTTTCGTACATTGGGCGGGACATGCTGGGCAGTTCGCCGATGATCTTATACAAGCTGGCTTGCCTTGTTTCAACGAGGTGACCAAG
>VGOX01000610.1 GCA_016875755.1 Chloroflexota bacterium | reverse complement strand
CGACGCCAATCCTGTGCTCGGCCTCCTTATTCCGATCTTATTCGCAATGTTCATGTCTGCCAGCATCTCCATGCTTGTTGAACGCATCGCCTACCGTCCGTTGCGCAACGCCCCGCGCCTCGTTCCGCTTATCAGCGCCATTGGTGCATCGTTCTTTCTGGCGTATGCCTTCCGCGGCCTTTTTGGTCCAGGTGTATATGCCTACCCACCCATCAAGGCGCTGGATGGTGAGTGGGTCATTTTTGGGGTTGGAATTCTACGATCACAGGTGATTGTGGCAATTGCAGCCGCCGTCATTATGGCGATCTTATATTTCATCGTCATGCGAACGAAAATCGGCAAAGCCATGCGTGCCGTCTCGGAAGACAAAGACACCGCCGCCCTGATGGGCATCGACGTGAACCGCATCATCGTATCCACTTTTGCCATCGGCGCAGCCATGGCTGGTGCAGCCGGCGTACTTTACGCGCTGATCTATCGCCAGGTTTTCTTCTTAATGGGCTTTACACCAGGCATTAAAGCGTTTACTTCTGCCGTATTAGGCGGCATTGGCAATATCCCTGGCGCAATGTTGGGAGGGCTGGTACTTGGCATTTTTGAGTCGGTGGGACCTGCGCTCTTCCTCGACGGTTTGGGAATTCCGCGCCCGTACCAACTCAAGGACGCCATCGCCTACACCATGCTGGTGATGATCCTGCTGTTCCGCCCATCTGGTATTTTGGGTGAGCGTCTCACATCCAAGAAAGCCTAACAGGGTGATCTCAATGAAAAAAGAAAACTTCATCTGGAGTTCCATCAAAATCGGGCTGATCGCAGGCACAGTAGGCATCTTCCTTTCACTGGTCGGCATGGTCGAAGTCTTCAACAAACGCGATGTGATCGAAAAAGTCATCACACTGGGAATGTTCCTCCTGCTTGCGACAAGCGTAGTAGCGGGATTCCTCGCTTCACGCCGCACCTCGGAACTGCTCGAGGGAAACCGGGCTGCTTCCAACCTTGCGGCAGGGCTGCTCGCTGGCTTAGCCACGGGCATTGTCCTTGCCTTGTTCGTGCTTTTCATGAACAACGTCAACTTGCGCGCCGTTTTCCTGAACGCCACCCCCGCATTATCTGAGTTGCTGACATTTGGACGCGGGGCTGGGGGGCTGTGGCTACTCCCCGCATTTGGAGCAGCTACAGGCTTGGTCGGAGGCGCATTCCTCCTACTGCCGGAAAACATCCGCAAGCCGATCACTCACGCGGCGGCGATGGTCATCTTCATGGCGCTGTTCTCCAGCCTGCTCCGCATCATCATGGTCAATCAGGGCGGCGGCATCGAAAAAGCAGCTAAATCCCTTTTCAGCCAAACCGGGCTAACCCAAAACGGTGCGTGGGTCTTTATCATTGTAACGTTGGTAATTTCCACCCTTTGGTCGTCGCAAGGTGAAAAGGTACAATCATCGGTTGAAAAATTACCCTCCAAGGGGAAAAAAGCCCTGCGGGCTTTGGGTATTCTTTTGATTGCGTATGTGGTGATCATGTTGCCGCAGGCGGCGGGACCATTCATTGCGCAAGTTATCGTTATCATCAGTTTGTACATCTTGATGGGCTTGGGCTTGAATATCGAAATCGGTTTTGCAGGTCTGCTTGACCTCGGCTTTGTCGCTTTCTATGCTGTCGGCGCGTACACCGTCGGCTTGCTGACCTCGT
>VGOX01000609.1 GCA_016875755.1 Chloroflexota bacterium | reverse complement strand
ATCAATGCGGGTTGTTGGTGTTTTTTCTGAACATGCGTTGATTGTATTAAATTTTTTCGGTTTTGACGAGGGTTGCTACCCTTTTTGCAGTGGAGTCACAGAAAGATACAGGTTAGAGTTATGTAAGTGCAAGCCTAAAATGCTTGACTCGCAACCCGCGCAGGGATGAAAATAGCCAGTATGGACTATAAAGACTACTACAAGATCCTTGGCGTGGAGCGCAAAGCCAGCACGGATGAGATCCGCTCGGCATACCGCAAGCTTGCCATGAAATACCATCCTGATAAAAACCCCGGCGATAAAAAGGCGGAGGATAAATTCAAGGAGATCAATGAGGCATATCAGGTATTGAGCGACGAACAAAAGCGCGCGCATTACGACCGCCTCGGCAGCGCCTATTCCAACTTCCGCACGAGCGGCGGCAGACCCGGTGACTTTCAATGGGATGAATGGTTCCAGCAGCAGGCGGCAGGACAGAGGTCCGGGCAGCGCGGCGGCAATGTGGACGATATGTTCGGCGGCGGATTCTCCGATTTCTTCCGCACCATTTTCGGTGAAGCCATGCGTTCCCAAGGGCGGGGCAATCCCTTTGGACAGCAGGCACAGGGATATGAGCAGGAAGCGCAGATCAGCTTTCAGGAAGCACATAACGGCACGACGCGACAACTGCAAACGAACGGGCGCAAACTTCAGGTGCGCATCCCTGCCGGGGTGAAGACAGGTTCCAAAGTCCGCGTGGCAGGTGCGGGACCGGAAGGACTCGATCTATATCTGATCATCAAAGTGGAAGACGATGATCGTTTTGAACTGGATGGAAGCAACGTCACCACAATCTCCACTGTCGATATATTCACCTTGATCCTCGGCGGCGAAGCGGAGGTGGAAACGCCAGCTGGCAAGGTGAAATTGAACATCCCCGCGGGCACCCAGCCAGACCAGGTCTTCCGCCTGGCGGGGCGCGGAATGCCGAATTTAAAAGACCCGAAAAGCAAAGGGGATCTGTATGTGAAATTGAAGGTACAAGTTCCGAAGTACCTATCGTCCAAACAGCGTGAACTGATCGAGGAAGCATCTCGCATCAAGTTTTAATGTCATTTAGGAGTTTATATGAAAAAAAACAAGCATGTTATTTTGGCGTCTGCTGTCCTGATCCTCGCAATGCTGGCTTGCCAGACCCCCACAGTGGAACTTCCAACCGAAGTGACGGTTGCGGAGGCAACGGAAGCTGCCCAACCCATCGAATCGGAAAACCCCGGAGTGGTCATCTCCAACCCCGCCGCGCAGCAGGAAAGTCTTGTAACTTTGTATGAAAGTGCCAGCCCCGGTACAGTGGCGATCTTTACCGCAGAGGGACAGGGCTCCGGTTTTGTGTATGACACAAATGGACATATCGTTACGAACTTCCATGTGATCGAAGGTGCTGAAGGACCCAATGAAGTCGAAGTGCGTTTCAATTCTGGTTTCATGTCGAAAGGCTCTGTGATCGGAACCGATCTCGACTCGGACCTCGCCGTTGTCAAAGTGGATGCGCCCGCCGACAAACTGATCGCCATGCCGCTCGGCGATTCAAACCAGCTGAAAGTTGGTCAGACCGTAGTAGCCATTGGCAACCCGTTTGGTTTGGAAAGTACCATGACCGTTGGCATTATTTCTGCGCTTGGACGCACACTGGACTCAGCCAATGTGACCCCGGATGGAAA
>VGOX01000608.1 GCA_016875755.1 Chloroflexota bacterium | reverse complement strand
CAGTTCAATATCGTCAAACATGCTGGCGTTAGTTTACCCGTTTATCTTTGTTCCGGGTGTTTTCAATTATTTACTGCTCTTCCCACGATTTATTGAGAAGATACTACCTTCCGCAGAAATAGTAACTTTTGTCACATGCGTTTCTTCCGAAAGTGGATATGATAGGTGGTAATTCGTCTTATTGTAAGGAGTACGCATGACGATCACATCCACCAAAACGACAACCGCCTGGGCAGAAGTGGACGAAAACGGACGCCTCATTCTCCCGCCCGAAGTTGCCCGCCATTACGGGCTGAATCCTGGCTCCAAAGTTCGCCTCGACGAAGGCGAGAATTTCGTCCGTATGCATCGCCCCGTAACCCACCTCACCAAAATCTACATCGAACCGACCGTTGCCTGCAACCTCGACTGCATCACCTGCTTTCGCAACGCGTGGGACCAACCCATCGGGCGCATGACCGAAGAAACCTTCGAAAATATCTTCAGCAGCCTCAAACAAATGGACCCAATCCCCGATGTCTATTTCGGCGGCATCGGCGAACCGCTCTTCCACGTCAAAACCATTGAATGGATTCGCCGCATCAAGCAGGAACTTGGCGTAAAGGTCGAACTCATCACCAACGGCACCATCCTCACCGAGAAAAAATCGCGTGAACTGATCGATGCAGGCTTGGATATTCTCTGGGTCTCGCTGGATGGCGCCACCCCCGAAGGCTTTGCTGATGTACGCCTTGGCGCGGAACTACCCGCCATTCTCGAAAATCTGCGCCGCCTCTTCAAACTACGCGGACCGGGGCACTTCCCGAAACCTGAGATCGGTGTTGCGTTCGTTGCCATGAAGCGCAATATCAACGATCTGCCCAAGATCATCAAAATGGGACATACCTTTGGCGCGCGCTACTATTCGGTTAGCAACCTACAGCCCGCCACTGCCGAAATGCAGGCAGACCGCCTGTACACCCGCACCATGCGCAATATTGCCTACATGCCCTCTCCGGTGTTGCCAAAGCTCAGCCTGCCCAAGATAGATTTCAACGAAGATACCCAAGCTGCCCTTATCGAAGCCTTCAACAGCGGATGCAACGTCAGCTTTGCGGGCAATAACTGGGGGGGAGCTAATGATGTTTGTAATTTCGTCGAAAGCGGAACGATGTCCATTGCGTGGACGGGGGAGGTCAGCCCGTGCTGGCCACTGATGCACACACACATGAGCTACCTGCACAGCAAACCACGTCTTTCCAAAAAACATGTTATTGGCAATGTGCATGAAAACTCGCTCGAAGAAATCTGGCTCGATCCAGAGTATGTCGCCTACCGCGAACGCCTGCACAACTTTGTATTTGCACCTTGCACCTTCTGCGGCGGCTGTGATCTCTCTGAAGAGAACGTGGAAGACTGCCTTGGTAACGAAATTGCCCCCGTTTGCGGCGGGTGTTTGTGGGCGCAAGGCATCATTCAGTGCCCGTAAATTGAAGTATGAGAATTTTCACAAGGCTCGGAAATACTCCGAGCCTTTTTGTTGTGCGCCCAGCATGGGCGTTGACTAGAGGGTGAAAGACCCTTATGGAGGTTGATTGCACCAACCATTAGCGGAAGGCAAGGGCGTTGTCGCGAGGCAGGGTCTGGAGGAAGCCGGAAGCAAAACTGCGGTTTGAGGAATACGAAGCACGTAAGAGGCTATCCAAGTCGGGCGAGTTGGCAACAAGCAGCGAAGCCCAATGCAATCAAGGACTTGGGGAGTAAACGT
>VGOX01000607.1 GCA_016875755.1 Chloroflexota bacterium | reverse complement strand
TTCGCTTCGGGCATGGCGGCAACCGATACGGTTCTACGGATGCTTTCAAATGGAGATCATGTCGTTGCAGGCAATGACGTGTACGGCGGCACCTTCCGTTTATTTGACAAAATTCTGCGCCGCTTTGGTCTGGACTTTACATTTGCCGACACGACCGATCCTGAGAACCTCGCTGAGGCATTGACCCCGCAAACCCGCATCGTGTGGCTGGAAACTCCCACGAACCCACTGCTGGCCGTCTCCGACATTCGCGCTGTAGCAGAAGTGGTGAAGAGTCACCCGAACAAACCGATACTAGTTGTAGACAACACATTTGCCACACCGTACCTACAGCGTCCGCTTGAATTGGGCGCGGACTTGGTTGTCCACTCCATGACGAAATATCTCGGCGGTCACTCGGATGTGGTCGGCGGCGCGATCATCGGAAAAGACAAAGAACTCGGCGAGAAACTTGCCTATCTGCAAAACGCCATCGGCGGCGTGCAGGGACCGATGGACTCGTTTCTTGTGCTGCGCGGCATCAAGACCCTGCCCATCCGCATGGATCGGCACGCGCAGAATGCAGAAAAGATCGTGGCGTTTTTAGAACACCAAAAACAGATCAAGCAGATCATATATCCATTCCACAGCAGCCATCCACAAGTAGGGATCGCAAAACGACAAATGCGCAATGGCGGCGGGATGATCTCCTTTATTATGAAAGAAGGGCGCGATGCGGCGGTCAAAGTTGCAGAAGCGACAAAGTTATTTACGCTGGCAGAATCGTTGGGCGGCGTCGAATCGCTGATCGAAGTCCCTGCGGCGATGACACATCTCTCCACGCAAGGCTCCACATTAGAGATCGACCCCGGGCTCGTAAGGCTCTCGGTTGGCATCGAAAATGTGGATGACTTGATCGCAGATCTTGAACAGGCGCTGAATTAAAAAATAGACCTCCCACACGGGAGGTCTATTTTTATTTTTTCTTCTGCTTGCTTCGGAACTCGAATTGTGGATTCATCGCTTGCCGCGCTGACCGCCACGAGTGTGACGTCATCATCCTGCTTGGAGCCGTTTTGATAATTTTTCAACGTCTCCAATAAGTGATCGCACACTTACTGGGCATTGAAGTTGGCCAGCCCGCTTAATTCAGATTTGATGCGCTCCAAACCAAACGGTTCGCCTTTGGGGTTTCGACAATCGGTCATGCCGTCGGTGTAGAGGAGCAGAATATCACCAGGGAGAAGTTGAACGACGCGTTCATCCAGCGTGATCGTATCCCACAGTCCAATGGCCATGCCCGGGCTGTGAGGGATGCGTTCCACACTTCCATCGCGATGCAGGACAAGCGGGGTTTCGTGCCCTGCGCGGGCGTACGAAAACAATGAGGTTTTCAGATCCAAAATGCCATACAGCACGGTAACGAACTGGGTGGATTTTTGCAAACGTGTGATGTGACGATTCACCAACTGCAGGACTTCGCCCGCCGTCAGACCGATATCCGCTTCAGCCATGAGAAGGGCATGGGCACGCGCCATGAACAGCGCAGACGGGACGCCTTTATCTGCCACATCGCCGATCAATACGCCGACACGGTCATCCTTGAGGGGAAAGACATCGTACAGATCGCCTCCCACCTGACGGGCAGGCAGGATGCGCGCACCAAAACTGAATTTATCGACATCGGGCAGATCGTCGGGGAGGATGCTTAATTGAATATCGGCAGCCACTTGAAGTTCGCGCTCGAGGCGTTCTTTTTCGATCAATTGATCCTGT
>VGOX01000606.1 GCA_016875755.1 Chloroflexota bacterium | reverse complement strand
GCCCTTGCCTTCCGCTAATGGTTGGTGCAATCAACCTCCATAAGGGTCTTTCACCCTCTAGCCAACGCCCATGCTGGGCGCACAATAAAAAAATCGGCAGAGAGTTCTGCCGATTTTTCGTTCTACTTTATCAACTTCTCATCAGGGGGACATGCCTCCTGTGCAGCAGCAAGCATCTCTGGCGCGGATGAAACTTCTCCCTTGAACCATTTCTTTTGAAGCCAGAATGCCACATTGACCAAGCCGATCATCACTGGCACCTCCACCAACGGACCAATGACCGCCGCAAATGCCGCCCCTGAACGCAGGCCGAAGACTCCCACCGCCACCGCAATTGCCAGTTCAAAGTTATTGCTGGCAGCAGTGAAGGAAAGCGTGGTCGTCTTGGAGTAATCCGCGCCGATGGTTTTACCCATGAAGAAACTGACCAGGAACATCACCACGAAGTAGATCAGAAGCGGGATCGCAATACGCACCACATCGAGCGGCAATTCCACGATCAGGTCACCCTTGAGCGAAAACATCACCACGATGGTGAACAACAACGCGATCAACGTCAACGGGCTGATCTTGGGGATAAAAACCTTCGAGTACCACTCCTTACTCTTAACACGGATCATGATGAAGCGTGTCAGAAAACCAGCGATGAACGGAATTCCCAAGTAAATGAACACACTTTCAGCGATCTGCCCAATGGTGATCTGAACAACGGAACCCGTCAGCCCGAACCAAGTCGGAAGAACGGTGATGAAGACATAGGCGTACACACTGTAGAACAAGACCTGAAAGACGCTGTTGAACGCCACCAGCCCAGCTGCATACTCGTTATCGCCATGAGCTAGTTCATTCCACACGATGACCATTGCAATGCAGCGTGCCAACCCGATCAGGATCAAGCCTGTGAAATATTCGGGATAATCTCGCAGGAAGACCACCGCCAGTACAAACATCAACACTGGACCGATAATCCAGTTCTGTATCAATGAAAGACCGAGGACCTTCCAGTTACGAAAGACATCGCCAAGTTCTTCATAATGCACCTTCGCTAGCGGCGGGTACATCATCAGGATCAAACCGATCGCAATCGGGATGTTGGTCGTCCCAACAGAGACCGCCTCATTGAAATTCGCCACACCTGCGGGAAAGAGGAAACCAATCCCCACACCAATTGCCATTGCAACAAATATCCACAGGGTCAGGTAGCGGTCAAGAAAGGATAATTGTTTCATCGTACTGGTTTGCGCTATATTGCCTCCAAATATTTATTTTTTATGTTTAACAGAGCAGGCTAGTCAATTGCCTGCCCCAAAATTTTTGGAATGATTTGCGCGATCTCATCGCGTACGCGGCGAAAATCTTCCATATCATCGGTTTGGGCGGGGTCAAAGAAACTATGGTGAACCTTCTTTTCTTTTCCCAGCCAGACGGGACATTCCTCTGCCGCCGAATCACAGACGGTGACGATGAGGTCGAAGTCTACGCCTTGGAATTCATCCGTCCGCTTCGACCTACCATCATGCTTGATCCCGATTTCTGACAGAACTTCCAACGCCTTGGGGTGGATGTAGCCCGCAGGCTTTGTACCCGCGCTAACCGCATACCATGTCTCCCCCATCTGCGCATTGACAATCGCCTCCGCCATTTGCGAGCGGCAGGAATTTCCCGTACATAAAAACAAAACTTTTTTGTAACTACTCAGCGAAAAAAGAATAAAGGGTTGTCAAAAAGATAAAGGTCTGCGAAAATAAATTTCAATGAG
>VGOX01000605.1 GCA_016875755.1 Chloroflexota bacterium | reverse complement strand
GCAGCAGCAGCGTGTGATGATCGCAATGGCTTTATCCTGCGAACCGCGTCTGCTCATTGCCGATGAGCCCACGACGGCTTTGGACGTGACCATTCAAGCGCAAATCCTGCGGCTGTTGCGAGACCTGCAGACGCAATTCGATTTCTCGGTCATCCTTATTACGCACAATCTTGGTGTCGTTGCGCAAACCTGTGACCGTCTCGCCGTTCTGTATGCCGGTCGAGTGGCAGAGATCGGTTCGACGAACGATATATTCAACGATCCGCAACATCCATACACGCGCGGGTTGATGAACGCCATTCCCAAACCCGGCTCACGCGGCAAAAAAATGCAAGCCATTCCCGGCACAGTTCCATCGAATCCCGGCGCAGTCCAAGGATGCCCATTCGCGCCACGCTGCGAGTTCGTGATGGAGAAATGCCGGGTTGAAACACCTGCCTTATTGAAGATAAGCGAAGGTCACCTTGCCTCATGCTTTCTTTTAGACGATGGTCGGTCGTAATTCATGGCAAACCTTATCGAACTTCACTCCCTCAAAAAACATTTCCGATTGCCGGGCGGATGGCTTTCAGGCGATATTAAACACGTCTACGCAGTGGATGGAGTTGACCTGACCATCGCCTCTGGCGAGACCTTTGGCTTGGTCGGTGAATCCGGCTGCGGGAAGACCACGCTGGGGCGGATGATCCTGCGGCTGATCGAGCCAACCTCTGGCAGCATCCTGTTCGATGGCAAAGACATCACCACGGCTGGCATGCAGAATATGAAACCCATTCGCCGCGAAATGCAGATCGTGTTTCAGAACCCGCTTTCATCGCTCAGTCCGCGTATGAAGGTGGAGCAGATCGTGGCGGAACCGCTGACCACGCACAACGTACTGGCAAAGGGTGAAATCCGCCCGCGGGTGATCGAATTGCTCAAGCAGGTCGGCTTGGGTGAACAACACCTTGACCGCTTTCCGCATGAAATGTCTGGCGGACAATGTCAACGTGTGGCGGTGGCGCGGGCGTTGGCGTTGAACCCGAAGCTGATCGTGCTGGATGAACCCACATCCGCGCTGGATGTTTCGGTGCAGGCACAGATCATCAACCTGTTGGATGACCTCAAAAAGTCGTTGGGGTTGACGTACCTTTTCATCTCACATGACTTGAACGTCGTCCAACACATCAGTGACCGCATTGGAGTGATGTATCTGGGCAAGTTGGTCGAAGTCGGTTCGGCGGAAGGGATCTATAACCAGCCGCTGCATCCGTACACACAGGCGTTGTTTGGCGCGATCCCCATGCCGGTGGTTGGAGAGCAGCGTGAGTTGAAGGTTCTGGAAGGCAATGTGCCCAGCCCCATCAACCCACCGAGCGGATGTCGCTTTCACACGCGCTGCCCGATCGCACAGAAAAAGTGTCAGGAAACAGAACCAGTTTTACGGGAAGTTCGAGGCGGCGCTTCGTCTTCACTCAGCACAGGTCATCTCGTCGCCTGTCATTTTGTGGAATAGATCCCATTCTTGGAGAATGTCATGAGTCGTTTATTTGGAATTGCCGGTGTACAAATGTCTGTGGAAGCATGGGATACGGACGGCACGTTCGAGAAGATGGCGGATGTGGCGTTGAACATCCGCAAACAAATGCCGTGGATCAACATGGTGGTGTATCACGAACTGGTGGTGCCGGGGCTGGTGCAATTCAAAACGCCGGTGGATGTGAACTGGTGGAAGAAGAACAGCGGACCTGTACCCGGACCACAAACGGACCGCCTCTGTGAA
>VGOX01000604.1 GCA_016875755.1 Chloroflexota bacterium | reverse complement strand
CGATCTGCGCCGTGCAAAAAATGCCATCGAAGAGATCAACAAGGTGCTTCAACGCGCTTTTGAACGCGAGCAGCTTGCCTCCCGCACAGACAGCCTGACAGGCATATTCAACCGCCGCTACTTTTTTGAATTGCTCGATTACGAATTTTCAGTCACCACACGATACGGGCGGCCTCTATCGATCGTCATGTTCGATATTGACCATTTCAAACAGATCAATGACATGTACGGTCATCTTGTTGGCGACAAGGTCTTGCAACTCGTTGCCAAAACCACACGCAGTAAATTGCGCGAGGCAGATGTCATTGCCCGTTACGGGGGTGATGAATTTGTGATCCTGCTGCCCAACAGTCAGTCGCAAGAGGCATATGTTGTCTTGGAACGCATTTGCAAGAGCATACTCTCTTCCAAACTTACTGCAAAGAAGAAAAAAATTCCCATCTCCATCAGTGTGGGGATCGCCAGTTATCACTCAGGGATGAAAAACACCTCCCACCTGATGCAGCAGGCAGATCAGGCGCTTTACTCTGCCAAACAGGCTGGGCGGGGTCGTATCTTTATTTCCTCGGAATAAACTGAAAGTAATTATTTCACGAACTTCCACGCCCCCGGCAGAATCAGTGCCGCGGCTCCCAATTTGATAAGATCGCCCATCACAAAAGGCAGCATCCCAAATTGCAGGGCTTTGCTCAAACTTCCGAGCAGTATAGCAAGCCAAGCTACGCCGAAGACATAGATGATGACCGTCCCCACCAGGAACGGCAGGATGGACGTGCGGACGCTTCGCTCCAAGCCTCGTTCTGCCAGCCAACCCACAGCATACGCCGTGCCGACGAATCCCAGCAGGTAGCCAGCCGTTGCTCCAGTCAAGATTCCAATGCCCGCAGCACCTCCCGCGAAGAAGGGAAGTCCCAGCCCGCCTTGAGCGATGTATGCGATCATTGCCGCCGCTCCGCGTTTGGAACCAAGCAGTGCGCCGACAAGTAAGACTGCAAATGTTTGACCTGTAATTGGCACGGGTTGCAGGGGAATCCCCACCTGCGCGAACATTGCCACCAGCCATGATCCAGTGAGAATAAGAAATAAGTCGCGTACCCAGGCTGCGGTGTTGGGAATGAAACGATTTGTAAGGGTTGGAGCTAATGCGGTCATGTTAAAAATATCCTTTTTATAGTTTTTATCTAATAGTGTAAGTTGTGGCCCTGCTAATTATAAAACACGCTTTTGAATAAAAAGTGACAGCCTTCGCCGTGGATTTGAAAAAAATCGGCTTGTCATTTGACAAGCCGATTTTTTGTGGGAATTTCTTTGTAGACGAGAGTTATTCTTCGTCAATATAGAAGCGGATACGGTTCAGCATGGTCCATTCGGTGGTTTCGTCCGCGTATTCCACTTCCACTCTTTCGCCGTCGACATCGAGGATGATCACATCGTAATACAGATCATCCTGAGTGGATTTGCATTCCACTTCCTCGTCTATTTCTACTTCGTACGCTTCAAGATAATCCGCGCTGGTCCATTCTTCCTCCCCTGTATCGAAGCGAATATAAATATCTTCTCCATCTATTGTAATGATCGTGGCGGGATAAAAATATTCGTCCTCATCCCAATATGCAAATGTACGGTCGCCTTCGTTCCAGTATTCCATTTTATATTCCTTAGGACTTACGCAAAACTAAGTGATTGACGGGAAGGCAAAAAGCCAGTAAGTTTGGGAGTATGAGACCGAAAACCCAAATTGTGACGCGTCTGGATTATTGCCAATACCTTTTGGTCA
>VGOX01000603.1 GCA_016875755.1 Chloroflexota bacterium | reverse complement strand
CCGAGAGTTTCTGCCTTCCTTGTTCGTTCCTCAAACTGCTCACTGTACTCATCCTCTCATTGTTCAGCCCTTCCCGACTTTTTTTTTTCGGTACTATGGCTTCTGCTGACCCCTGCTACCTCAGCCTGTTTTCGCAAACGGGGTTGCCTTTCGGTTTGATAACAGGTCTCCCCAGGTAAGAGCGTTGACTTTCTCTGCACGTCTGTCGCGTTTACTCCTCAAGCCTTTGATTGCTTTGGGCTTCGTTGTCTGATGCCAACTCGCCCGACTTGGTTAGTCTCTTACGCGCTTCGTGTTCCTCAAACCGCAGATTTGTTTCCGGCTTCCTCCAGACCTTGCCTCACGACAACGCCCTTGCCTTCCACTAATGGTTGGTGCAATCAACCTCCATAAGGGTCTTTCACCCTCTAGCCAACGCCCATGCTGGGCGCACATCAAAGAAGGGACGTTTGCAGCCGCAAACGTCCCTTCTTCTTTTCGAGTAGAATTTGACGTATGAAATTACGCCTCATTCTTACCTTTAGCCTGATCACTCTGCTCCTGACAGCCTGCCAACCTGTAGCAGATCCCGGCCCAGACACAGCCATGACCGCCGCCATCGAAACTGCCTTTGCAGAAATCAACATCCCCACCGAAACGCCTGCGCCAACTGAAACACCCGTCCCCACTGCAACCATTCCGCGCACACCGCCTGCGCTGCCAGGCATGTATCAATCCCTTTTATTGAAATCACACGACATTCCCCGCTCTTATGTCACAGACTCTTGCCAGTACATCAAAAACAAATGGGACCCGAACAAAGCCGTCCCGGGGACAACAGTGATGGTAATCATGTCACACCGCATTAATCAGGATGCGACCACGTCCGATTATGGCAGCCTGACCATCGCCAGCCGCGACCTCAAACGTATGATGAACGACTTGCACGATGCAGGCTTTACTGCCATCAACATGCAACAAATGGCAGATTTCATGTACGACAACGCCAAGATTCCCCCACTCTCCGTATTGATCATTGTGGACGACCGTGCGAGCGCCTCAAAATACAATGACCATTTCCGCACATACTATGACAATTGGGGCTGGCCTGTAGTGAATGCATACATAGGTCTGGATGAACGCCCCGACCTGTGGACTGAAAACGCTGCACTCTCCGCCGAAGGCTGGGTGGACTACCAGGCACACGGCTACATCCACAACATCCCCATCAGCAACGGCTCCGACGATGCGTTTATTACAGCCGAAATGGGCGGAGCAATGTCCTCCATTCAAAAATATATGAACAAGTCCCCCATCGCTTATATCTGGCCAGGCGGCGGATTCTCACAGCGCGCCGTGGAAATCGGCATACAACTCGGCTATAAACTCGGCTTCACCGTCAACCCGCGCGGACCTGTCCAATACAATTGGGTTCCGCAGGCGGATGAATTCAATGACAGTAATCCATACGCCATTCCTGAAACACCTGCGGGCAATCCGCTGATGACTCTGCCGCGCTACACCGATATCACCGCCCGCGATAATATCGATGCCGTCCGTGCCATCAGTCAGGAAGCCTCTGCGTATGCAGAGCAGAATAAAGCCGTGGAATTGGAATATTACGATATTGTCTGCGCTCCTACATACGGACAAATTCCCACTGCGCCATAAGAATACCATCGCCAATTAGGCGGTAGAAACTGGTTCAAAAGCGGGATGAACCATGCCCAAACGGGCAATTTGCTCGAAAATCTCAGCCAATAAAATGGCATCAGGTTTCTGCGGAAGTAATTTTATTG
>VGOX01000602.1 GCA_016875755.1 Chloroflexota bacterium | reverse complement strand
CTTGAGCAGCCATTCAATCCCAATGGCGAAAAGGTCACGTACATTGCCGTCGGTGATGATTATGTGGCGAAGAAGTTGGTGGAGAAAGCTGCAAAGTCGCCGTACTTGGTGGTACAAGCGAGTTATGAATCTAAACTTACTGAGCAAGCTGATGTGGTGCTGCCAGTGAGCATTTGGGCGGAGCAGGAAGGTCATTACATCAACCTTGATGGGCGCATCCGCAAAGCCGAGAAAGCCATAACCGCGCCAGAAAATGTGCGCGACAATTTGGATGTGCTAACCGAGCTTGCCAAACGAATGAAAGTTAACTTGGATGCGGATTGGACGAAAGCCATCCGTGAACGCAAATCAAGTGTGTCACTGAATTGAGGAAATTATGACGAAACCGAAGATCGCTTCTGATTGGATGTGCGGCTGTGCAGGCTGCCACATGTCATTGCTCGATATGGACGAACGCATTTTGAAGATCGTCGAACTCGCGGACTTACGATCCACACCCATCACAGACTTGAAAGAACCCGATGCCAGCGGCGTGGATGTGGGCGTGCTCGAAGGCGGCATCAACAATACGGCGAACGAAGAAGTGGCACATAAAATGCGCGAGCGCTCGAAAATTTTGGTAGCGCTCGGCGACTGCGCCGTCTTTGGCGGTGTGCCTGCCTTGCGGAATTTCTGCGGCGTAGAAGCGGCTTTGCGACGCGCCTACGTGGAAGCTGAAAGCAACGAAGCAGGCAGTCAGATCCCCAACGACCCCGAACTGGCGACCATGACTCAAACACGCGCCATTCATGAAGTTGTCCCAGTCGATTACAACGTGCCTGGCTGTCCGCCCGACCCCGATGTGATCTTTTATGTCCTTTCAGAACTGGCACAGGGGCGCAAGCCAGAGTTAAAAGATGAGTTGTTGCATTGGCATTAGAGATTGGTAATTAGTAATTGAGGAACAGATTATGACAACACAAAAAATTACGATTGAACCTGTAACACGCATTGAAGGTCATGCCAAGGTGACCATTCACATGAAAGATGACAACACCGTTGACCATGCCTACATGCACGTCAACGAGTTTCGCGGGTTTGAAAAATTCTGCGAAGGGCGGCTGTACTTTGAAATGCCGCAGATCACCCCGCGCATTTGCGGTATCTGCCCAGTGAGCCATCACCTTGCGGCAGCAAAAGCCTGTGACGCGTTGACGGGACAAATTCCGCCACGCCCGGCCAGCCTGTTACGCGAACTGATGCACATGGGGCAGATCGTGCAAAGCCACGGCATGCACTTCTTTGAATTGGCGGGTCCTGACCTACTGCTCGGTTTCGATGCCGCGCCTGAAATACGCAACGTCGTCGGATTGATCGGTGCGAACCCTGAATTGACGGTGAAGGCTGTGCAGTTGCGAAAGTTCGGTCAGGAGATCATCAAGACTCTCGGCGGAAGAAAAATCCATCCAGTTTTTGCAGTCCCTGGCGGCGTGAACAAGTCAATGACCGTTGAAGAACGCGACAACATCCTGAATGGTGTGGACACTGCCATTGACACCTTGAAGGTCGGCTTGCAGATCATGAAGGATTGGGCAGCCAAAAACATGGAAGACATCAACAAGTTCGCCGTCTTCCCCACTGGCTATTTCGGTCTGACCACTCCTGAAAACGGACTTGAACTATACGATGGCGACATCCGCCTCATCAGCCGCGAAGGCAAGGAATTGGAACGCTTCACAGGCGCGAACTACCTCGATCACATTGCGGAACATGTTGAGCCGTGGTCGTATCTCAAATTCCCG
>VGOX01000601.1 GCA_016875755.1 Chloroflexota bacterium | reverse complement strand
CGCGACAACGCCCTTGCCTTCCGCTAATGGTTGGTGCAATCAACCTCCATAAGGGTCTTTCACCCTCTAGCCAACGCCCATGCTGGGCGCACAACAAAAGAGACGCATGGACTCATGCGCCTCTCTCTTAACTCAAGCCTGATTAGTGGACCGCGACTTGAATCTTTCTCGGGCGGGCAGACTCTGCCTTCGGCAGGGTTAGGCGCAGTACACCATCCGCGATCTTTGCTTCCACCTTATCCGCTTCAATTTCGGCGGGCATCCGCAACACACGACGGAAGGAGCCGCGCGGGAGTTCATTCAGCAGGAATTCAGCTTCCTCTTCACGGTACTCGCCTTCAATGCTGACAACATTCTCCAGCACCTGGATGTTCAGGTCATCCGCCTTTAACCCGGGGACGAGAGCAGTGAGAAGGTACGCCTCCTCCTCCTCGCGGATATCCACTCGCAGCGAGCGAAATTCCTGGGGTTGAGAAGCAGCCATACGGCGGATAGCGCGGCGAAAAGCATGGGGTTGAATATAGAGTGTCATTGTAATTATCTCCTTATTGGTTGAAGTCAATGACGCAATATTAAATCGGGAGTGTAAGAAAATAAATAACGAAGGATAGAAATTTTATAAGAAAAGAGGGCTGCCTTGCGGGCAGCCCTCCGATAGTCTAAACAGATCTTTTTATTCGTCG
Organism: Chloroflexota bacterium; assembly: GCA_016875755.1. Classification (GTDB taxonomy): domain Bacteria; phylum Chloroflexota; class Anaerolineae; order Anaerolineales; family Villigracilaceae; genus Villigracilis. Next base: position 1,103 of record VGOX01000601.1, on the reverse strand, counting down.
AGGAACGGGGTGACGAAATCAAGCGCGGTCTGGCGGTCCATGCGGAAGACGCCGCCAGTACCTGCACAGTTGCCGTTGATGCCGAAGGAGGTCACACCCGCGACAACATTGCTGTCACCGAGGAAGTTGGGTCCACCGGAATCACCAAAGCAGGTACCGCCCGTGCTGGCGTTGTTCGAAAGCAGCATGGAGAAATCACCGGTGAAACCAGGCACATTGATCTGGATCAGGTGCGGGGTGGCAACCATGCGATCGAGGCGGCGCTCTTCAAACACAGGGTTGATCTTCTGCAAACCATAACCAACCGCAGTGAAGGTTATTTCCTGTTTACCACGTTTGGTCTTCAATGCGTCCAACTGGTTGAGTTGGGGGAGTTCGCCATATTCAGCCATCGGGTAGGCTTCGTCCAACACAACCACGCCAACATCATGCACAACGAAAGAAGCAGTGGGATAGTCCGAATGGGTATAAGGCGTACCACCAACCTGACCAACCCACGGGTAGCCGTTCGCACGCACATCTGCTTCGTTGTTGTAGAACCAGATCTCAACATGATCCGCACCATAGGTACAATGTCCAGCCGTCAAAAAGACGGTTTCAGAGATCAAGGTGCCGCTGCAGCGCCACATCGGGGTGCCATTGGCATCCTGCGCGATCATCAAACCAACGAAAGGATGACCATCGCCATCATATTCACCATCTGTGATGGCACTTGCCAGACCGACCGTGCTCAAAACAAGAATGAACGCAAGTAAAATTGCAATTGTTACTTTCTTCATTTCTCAATCTCCTTTGGTATATCGAATGGAATCTACTGAAAGTACAAACGTGCTGACGTGCGGTTTTTACAGAAACACCTCCTCAAGACCGACAGTTAACAAAAAACTGCCGAAGTGAAATCACCTTCAGCAGTCTGGCGGTCTGTTGCAAACAGATCCATGACTTTGCGTCCCCACCTCACGGTAGGTTTGCCTTTTTGGGCTTGCGTTTTTGTAATGGCTCCGTAATTACTTTCCATTCGCTGAAAATATTTTGAAATCGTGAATTTCTGGTAAGCTCATGGAATGAGCACAGAACTTACCATTACCACCGAACGAATTGAC
>VGOX01000600.1 GCA_016875755.1 Chloroflexota bacterium | reverse complement strand
CATCCCGCGCGCACAGAAATAAATTTGCCCCCGCCTCCACATAAGCACGAGCGATGGCTTCGCCCAAACCCTGGTTTGCGCCCGTAATCACGGCGGCGCGACCTTCCAACGACCACTTCATCATTTGACAGTTTTTCCTACAGCCACATATTTTATCGCAGGCAAGGCTTCAACATTCTTTGCCAGAAATCTGTTAACATCCAGCACGTAAGGTGTATTCATGGCAGAGACAACTGCGTTCATATCGATATCACGATAATCGGGCCATTCCGTAGCAACCACCAGCGCGTCCGCCTTTTGAACAGCACCCAAAGCCGATGTAGCAATCTGCACTCTGCCGAGCTCGTCCGGTAGTTTCTTCACAACCGGGTCATGCGCGCGGACATTTGCTCCCTGCTCCAAAAGCCATTTACACAGTTCAACCGCGCTCGAACGGCGCAATGTATCTGTACCGGATTTATAAGTCAGACCCCACACTGCAATAGTCTTGCCCTTTAAATCTCCCAGCAATTGAACCAAACGGCGGTGTGCCCAATTTTTGTGAGCATCATTGCTGGCTTTAATGGCCGGAAACAACTGAACTGGCACATCAAATTGTTTGCCGAGTTGTGTCAGGAAAGCGACATCACGTGCAAGTGTCCCTCCCGCAAAAGCGCCACCAGGTCCCAGGTAGGCTTTGGGTCCAATGCGCGCTTCAGATTTCAAACCGCGCTCCACTTCCTTTGCATCCGCGCCAACCTGTTCGCAGATGACCGCAATTTCATTGATGAAGGTGACAGAAGTTGCCAGAAAGGCATTTAGGGCATGTTTGGTCATTTCAGCAGATTCTACCGACATCCATTCAATGCGATCAGTGAATGGAGAAAGTAATTCAGCAAATACTCTTTTGCTCTCTTCATTCCGAACGCCGATAACAACCCGGTCTGGCTCGGTGAAAACGGAAATGGCTTTTCCAAGGCGCAGATTCTCAGGCGAACAGGAAAAGGATACATCGAGATTGGGGCGGGTTTCTGCAAGCATCGTTTCGAGGCGACGGGCCGAACCCACCGGCAGTTGAGATGAAACTAAAATCTGCTGACCCGGCTCCAGTTCCGGGAAGAGGCGGGCAACGCGTTCCATCACATAATCGACATCGGCGCGGTCATCTTCATCAACGGGCGTGTCATACGTTACCCAAATCACATTGGCTCCAGCAACCGCCTTTTTAATGTCAGTCGTAAAATCCAGTTTCTTTTCCACCAGACCTTTTTTTACAAGGTCTTCAAGCCCCGGCTCGAATAAGGGAGGTTGTCCCTTGCTAAGGTTTTCTATAACCTGCGCATCAAAATCCAACCCAGTGACATGGTGTCCACCCGATGCGAGGCACGCGGCAGTGACCGAGCCGAGATGCCACAGACCAAGAACACAAACTTTCATCTTCGCTCCAAAATCCATTTATTGTTTTGCAAATATTCAAGAGTTTTGACGATACCCTGTTGAATGGTGAGTTTGGGTTTCCAACCAAGCGAGCGCACTTTGGATGTATCGAGAAAGATGAACGGGTTATCGCCGATCCAGCCGCGTTCGCTGCCAGTATAATTTTTCTGCGGGTCGAGCTTTAGGTGTTCGCAGATACAGCTAATGGAGTTGTTGACTTCGCAGTATTCGTCGGTGCCCAGGTTATAAATGTTCACCCTTTCCTGCGCCTTTTCAATGACCGTCAACATGGCATCGATGCAATCTTGAATGTAAAGGTACGACTTTCGCTGACGACCATTGCCAAGCACGGTCAATTCGTTGGGGTGATCCAAAAGTTGCCCGTAAAAGTCGA
>VGOX01000599.1 GCA_016875755.1 Chloroflexota bacterium | reverse complement strand
ATTCTGCGCGTATGTCCTGTATAATCTCTTGTGAGTTGAAAGTCATGGCGTTTCTCCTGAAGTCGTTTGCTCAAACTCACTTTACCAGAGTGATGCTTGACTTTCAACTCAAATGAAACGCACCCAAATCATATGGTGCAGGCTTGTACCGATCTCCCATTCCCTGATTCAGGGAGCGTACCCGCTCCGCGCGTAGTTCCGGGGGTAAGGGACGTCCCATCTTTTGATACAGTTTGATCAACACTTTGCTGCTGGCTTTCCGATAACGGACACTCATCTTTTGAATCCCTGAACGGATCATGGTCACCAGCGGTTTGCTGAACAAACGCTTGATTCGTCCGGTGTAATCGGGTCCGCCCGAAAGGTAGACTGGATAATGCGGAGCGGGAGCGTCGAGGAAGGCAAGCATGGCAACTTCCTGCCCATCACGGACAAGTTGCTGCGCCATCTCATTAGCGAAAATACCGCTGACCGAAAAACCGCCAATGTGATACGGTCCCTGCGGCTGGACGGAACGGATCGCCCCTACATAACAGGCGGCTGCGTCTGTGATGCGAGTGAAGGGCTCGTCGTTCAAGTCCAGGCCTTTTGATTGCAATCCATAAAAAGGCTGTTCATCATCAAGATATTTGGCGAAATCCAGATAAAAGAAAGCGCCGCCATCCGCATGAACACAAAAAAGCGGCGGACGTGAACCGTTCGGTTTGACAGGCACAAGCGTGGAGGTCTTTGGCGTCCAGCCTTTTTCCTGCAAAACTTCGGCAAGCTTCGCCACGGTTGGATAGTTAAAGATCAAAGACAATGGCAGGGTTTTCTTAAGCGTGGATTCCAACTCCGTGATGATCTGAACGATCAACAATGAATCGCCGCCAAAATCGAAAAAGTTATCATGGATTCCCATGGACGGTGATTTCAGAAATTTACGCCACACAGAAAGCAGATTTGCTTCCATTGCAGTACGCGGCTCTTCCTCTTCAGAGTCACTACCAGAACCAGTTTCCAGAATTGGATCAGGCAGCGCCTTACGATCAATTTTCCCGTTGGGAGTAAGCGGAAATTTATCCAGTGGAATGATGGCTGATGGAAGCAATGCTTCCGGAAGCAGAGTCCTCAACCAGGTGCGAAAATCCGCAGGCAGTGGTTGTCCATCCGCAAGTTGGACATATGCAACCAGTTTGCGCGGCGCATCCAATGGATGACCGATAACCACCGCCAGGTTGATCAGCGGATGCTTTAACAGTGCCGCCTCCACCTCACCAGGCTCAATGCGCACGCCTCTGATCTTGACTTGGGCGTCCACTCGCCCGACATAAATGATCACCCCGTCCCCCTCTTCACGGACAAGGTCGCCAGTGCGGTAATACCTGCCGCCTTGAAAGTTTACGAACTTTTGCGCGGTCAAGTCATCGCGATTCAAATATCCGCGCCCAACACCTGGACCACCCACATACAACTCACCAACTGCGCCTTGCGGAACGATATTTCCCTTTTCATCCACAACCAATAGCTTCACATTTTCCACAGCCCGCCCGATCGGCACAACTTCATATGTCGTTTTTGGATCGAATAAATAACGGGTTGTCACCGCAGTACATTCCGTCTGACCATATGTATTGAAAAGCTGTACATGGGCAGGCACAAGCCGATGCCAAAGATCAATCAACCGCCCTTCTGCCCGTTCTCCGCCAATAATAACGGCCCTTAAAGACAATACCATCGCCAATTAGGCGGTAGAAACTGGTTCAAAAGCGGGATGAACCATGCCCAAACGGGCAATTTGCTCGAAAATCTCAGCCAATAAAATGGCATCAG
>VGOX01000598.1 GCA_016875755.1 Chloroflexota bacterium | reverse complement strand
TTGCGTCAACAACTCAAATCGCCTGCTATTCAAATGACTTTTGCGTAAGTCCTAAAGAAGTGTTATCGTCTCGTTAAGGATAATTATGCGGTTTGCATCGCGTCCGCGACCCAGGTGGTGACTTCGGCGGGGGTGGGAATCCTTCCAAAGGACATGACCTTCTCATTGATGACCAACCCGGGGGTGGATGTGATGCCATACACCATGATGTCGGGGTATTCGGTCACCTTGACCACATCCGCTTCGATGCTCATTTCTTCAACGACTTTGCGGGCGATCTGTTCCAGCCGTTTGCAATTGGCGCAGCCTGAACCTAGAATTTTGATGGTAAGCATTTTGAAATATCCTTTGTGATTGAAGTAACGCGAGATCTATCTCGCTTTCTCAAAGGGCAAGGCGAGATAGATACCCTAACGGGCACACGATCTCGCACTACCCAATTACATAACCAGGTTGAACATATAGCCCGTCAGAATGATTGCCACAGCGATCACTCCGATAAAGATGGCGATCAACTGCGGTTTGAGTACGCGGCGTAGAATAATGATCTCTGGCAGGCTCAGCCCCACCACCGACATCATGAACGCCAAGACCGTCCCAAGTGATGCACCTTTATCCAGCAGGGCGCTGACAATGGGAATTACCCCTGCCGCATTGGAATACAGCGGAATGCCGACCAGTACAGAAGCGGGTACGCTCCACCAGGCATCTTTGCCCATGATGCCTGTCAGTGCATCTTGCGGGACATAGCCATGGATAAATGCGCCAATACCAATGCCGATGATGACAAACCAGAACACCTTGCCGACAATTTCCTTTGTGCTATCCCACGAGCGGCTGATGCGTTCTGCCCAGGTCAGTTTTTCTTCGAGTTTCAGGTCGATATTGGCACGCGGCTTGATGTCGTCCACAAAGCCTTCCACATAGCGTTCCAGTTTCATGCGTCCCAAGATCAGTCCGCTGACCACGCCAATCGTCACACCTGATAGCAGGTACAACCCAGCAACCTTCCAACCGAACAAGCCGATGAGCAGGACGAATGCGACTTCGTTCATGAGCGGTGAGGTGATGAGAAAGGAGAAAGTCACACCGAGCGGTATGCCCGCCTGAACAAAGCCAATGAACAGCGGAACAGATGAGCACGAGCAAAAAGGTGTAATTGCGCCAAATGCAGATGCCATCAAGTTGCCAACCCCTTCGCCGCGCTTCTCGACCATTGCACGTACTTTTTGGGTATCAATAAAGGTTTGAAAGAGCGAAATGACAAAGATCATGCCGCTCAACAGAAGCAATAATTTTGGCACGTCGTAGAAAAAGAAAGCCAGCGCTTCGCCCAAGTGTGAGCCTTGCGGAAGGGCAAGCAAACTATAGGCCAGCCAGTTTGCGATGGGTTGGATGAGGTTGTAGAGAACAATCCACGCGATGGCGGCAATGGCAACCAGAGTCCATGAACGGAGATCTGGATTTTTTGCAGGGGCGGTTTGGTGAGATTCATTTGCATAATTCAGCCTTTGCAGAACGCGGAATAAATTCCACGCTACACGGTTTTGAGACTCTCCACCGAAATGAGCATTGGAACACAGTGTGGACATTCGCAGGATGGATAGGTTTGGGTGTTGATGACGGATGAAACGGTTTCAGCTGAGAGTCCGCTTAGGGTTGCAGAATCAAGGATCAGGTCCAAATATGAGGCGTTTTTTAGTCGGTAATACACATAGCGACCTTCGCGGCGATCCTGCAAAATATCCGCTTTGCGAAGCGCCATCAAGTGTTGCGAAATGTATGCCTGCCGCCAACCAAGGGCAGCTTCAAGATG
>VGOX01000597.1 GCA_016875755.1 Chloroflexota bacterium | reverse complement strand
GACCGTCACAACCGCAAGATGATGATGATGATCGTCAGTGATTTGATGGCAGGCATTGCCACCATCGTCATCCTGATTCTTCAATCGCTCGGCATCCTTGAATTCTGGCATTTGTATCTCACATCGGTCATCTACGGCTTGGGCATGGCGTTCCAATGGCCTGCCTATTCTGCCGCGATCAGTACGATGGTTCCCAAGGAACAATATGCTCGCGCCAACGGCATGATGTCGCTTGTGGAAGCGGGACCGCAGGTTGTCGCTCCATTGCTGGCGGGTATGCTCCTGCCAATCATCGGGCTGACAGGCATCCTCGTGATCGATGTGGTCACCTTCCTGCTAGCCATTGGAGCACTACTCATCTTACACGTCCCCCAACCGCCGCGCACACAGGAAGGCGCACAAGGACAGGGCAGCATTTGGAAGGAAGCCGCTTATGGCTTCAAGTACATTTTTGCCCGCCCCAGTTTACTTGGCTTGCAACTGACATTTTTTGTCGGTAACCTATTTTCAGGCATCGCCTTCACACTGCTTGCCCCCATGATTCTTTCACGCACCGTCAATGACAGCCTCATGCTTGGCTCCACTCAATCTGCAGGAGCAATCGGCATGGTCATCGGCGGCGTGGTGATGAGTGCCTGGGGCGGTTTCAAACGCCGCGTCCACGGCGTGCTAGCAGGTTGGATGGTCTCCGGAATCGGTACCGCCATTATCGGCTTGGCGGGCGGGCTTCCCATCTGGATCACGGGCTTGGTTATTTTCTCCCTTGTTATTCCGTTGATGAACGGCTCCAATCAAGCCATTTGGCAGGCAAAAGTTGCACCGGATGTGCAGGGAAGGGTCTTCTCTGCGCGCCGCTTGATCGCTTGGTTTACCAACCCTATCTCACCCATCATCGCGGGCACTCTTGCAGACTTTGTCATTGAACCGCAAATGCGCACGACCAGCGTCCTCTCCGAAACCTTTGGCGGATTGGTCGGCACTGGTCCGGGCGCAGGGATGGGGCTCATCATCTTCTTTTGCGGCGCAATTACGATCTTCATCGGGGCGATCGGATATTTCGTTCCCGCCATCCGCGATGCCGAAACCATCCTTCCCGACCATGACGAGTTGGCAAGAGTTGAGGAAGTTCCTGCGTAATTCAAAATGGATGGACGAGACGGGCAGATTTTTCTGCCCGTCTTTTTAATTCCCCCGCTTCATTCTGGACCTGAAACTTGATTCTCCACCCAAACATTTCCAACCCTGTGAGATATACTTTTAGCATGTACGATTCTCGGAGCGCAGACTTTATATTGCAGTCCGTATAATCAGGAGAACTCGAATGAAATTTGCGATCTTTGGCACGGGCGGTGTCGGCGGCTATTTCGGCGGACGACTCGCCCAAACAGGACAGGCTGTTACCTTCATAGCGCGCGGAGCTCATCTCGCCACAATCCGCGAATCAGGCTTGCGTGTGGAATCCATCAGCGGCGACTTCACCATCCACCCCGCCAGTGGGACCGATTCGCCGCAATCCCTCGGCGTAGTAAATGTTGTCATCCTTGCTGTCAAAGCCTGGCAGTTGTCTGAAGCGCTGGAACAACTCCCCCCGTTGCTCGGCGCGGACACGGTCATCCTGCCCCTGCTCAACGGCATGGAACACATGGATGTTTTACAGGAGCGTTTTGCAAATCATCTTATCGGCGGACTGTGCCGCATCAGCGTTTTTATCGGCGCACCCGGGCTGATCAAACATGTTGGCGTGCCGCCTTATATTGCTTTCGGCGAATTGGATAACTCCAAAAGCGAACGAGTCGAATCCCTGCACAAGATTTTTTCCGTATCAAAAG
>VGOX01000596.1 GCA_016875755.1 Chloroflexota bacterium | reverse complement strand
GAAAATGGCTGTTTTTTGAGGTGTTGCGTATTCTCTACCTGTTAATCATCACCAGCACAGGATATTTCATCCCCGCTGTCATCCAGCAAATCGTTTAAGCAGGAAACCAGTGGCGGACATCCGCCCGGTTCTTAAAATAGACCCAAATCAGAAAAAGCAGTCCGATCATGAATATGGGATTTCCAAAAGTGGCAAAATTTACCCCTAGGTTCTCCCCAACTTCCAGGGCTGCATAATAGATATCAGCATCAATGGAGGCCATAAATCTCATCAATAATCCCTGCACAGCAACAACAGCAAGGATGACCGGGAATTTGGCAAACCACCCCTTGCGTGATAACAAGCCCCGTACCGCAAAAAAGGTTAAGACGACAAGCAGAATGCTGCTCAACGACAATTGCCAGACGAGTAAATCGTACGACGCTTTTTCGAGGAAGCACAAGCATCCGCTAAAGAAGGCATAATCTGCCACAGCGCCGATAAAGATCGCAGCCAATGTGAGCATAAAATAATACAATGTTGTGATCATGGGCGGATAGACCGAAAGCGAACTTACCGGTCGCATTCCCAATGCCTTCAGCAACTGGGTGGGTTCCGGCAAAAGCTGGGCAATCACATCCAAACGGCGCACCTTCGGGCGGAAATCGATCCACTGTAGTTTGGAAAGTTTTTTGGAGATGTTATCATTTCCCTGTACGATCACAGGGAATACGATCTGGCTGCTGGGGGAGGCATTGGTATCGCCATTAAATCTCGAAACAATGGTCAAAACCGCCTTGGCATCTTGAATGGTTTCCGCCTGCAAATGCCCGTATTTTTTCATTGTTTCGACCAGATCTGCCGCCACTGCCCGGTCTTCAAGCGCATGTTCGACAAAAAACGGGGTCGATGCAGGGTTTGAAATATTCGGCTTGTATGGATTATTGAATTTGGGAAGGGTGGCTTCAGGTTTGCCCCACCTGCTCATTACAGGAGAACGCAAGATTCCCAGCAAAACCCAACTCCAAATTCCCAACGCCAGCCCAGTTAAGATGGCATTGAGCCACATATCAAACGAGGGGTTGCCTGTAACAAAATCGAAAGAAATCCATTGCCCATACAAAGAATTACCCAACACCATGCTGGAAAGCGCGATCGTAAAGGGAAGTAATACCAGCGCTGCCTGTACGCGCATAAAGTCGAAACTGCGCTTGAAAATTTGATACGGCAAGGGAATCAACAATAATGGGATGAAGATCGTCCAAAGAGCGTTCAAAGAAAGTAAGGCGACGAGAACACTGAGCGCGATGGTCCCCCAAACAGCCAAAGGCGCCTTGAAACCAGATTCTGGCACAGGGTGCTCTTCTTGAATCGGCTTTGCCAACTGCGACATCAACTCACCCAAGCCCGCCTTGTAACTGCCGCGAAAATCCACCCATTCATATTTTTCAAGTTCTGTGGGAAGGTCTACTGCTTCAAAAATACACAAGATGACCCGTTTGCTTGTTTCCAAAAAATGCCGCCATTCCAGCGCCACAAACTCAGACCCCAACGATGCTTTCGAAACCACCAACAGGACGGTATCCGCTTCATTCAAGCCCTTTTCGATCTGCTCCGCCCACGGCGAGCCGGGAACCAAAACCCGATAATCAAGCCAGACTTCATATTTGTTTTCTTCGAGATGTCTAACCAAATCGTCCACAAATCCCAATTCACGTCGAGAGTAACTCATAAATATTTTCTTTGTCATCGATAACTTTCCATTCGCTGAAATGGTTTTGACTTTCATGAATTTTCTGCCAGTTGAGAGTAGATGGATGATGACAAGCCAAGCAATTCCAAAATGCGGGT
>VGOX01000595.1 GCA_016875755.1 Chloroflexota bacterium | reverse complement strand
TTAATTTGTCGAGGCTGATGTCGATCAGCAGGATGCCGTTGCGCGCCAATTGACCGCGCTCACGCATCACATCGTGATCGATATCGCCAATGGACTCGCCAGTGACGAAGACGTAATCGCCGGGGATGCGTTCGCCAAGCTGAATTTTGTTGCCGACCAATTCCACAACCTGACCATTCTCAACGACAATCGTATTCTTTTCTTCCACACCGACCTGCACAGCAAGTTCGGCATGACGTTTCAGCATGCGCAGTTCGCCGTGAATGGGCATGAAGTGCTTCGGGCGCACCATGTTGATGAGCAGTTTCTGCTCCTCCTGTGCGGCATGGCCTGAAACGTGGATGGGTGCAACACTATCGTCCACTACTTTTACGCCGCGGCGCAAGAGACGGTTGATGGTCTTGCTGATGGTTTCTTCATTGCCAGGAATAGGATGGGAAGAGAGTACGATGGTGTCATTCGGTTTGAGGTCGAACTGGCGGTTCGTGCCTGCCGACAAACGCCCAACGATGGACGAGGGTTCGCCCTGTGAGCCTGTACACATAATGGACACTTTGTGATCCTGCATTTGCAGAGCCTGGTCAATCGGGACGATCATTTCATCGGGGATTTCGAGATACCCCATCTTGCGTGCGATCTTGACGTTATCCACCATGCTCGGACCCGCAAAAGTGATCTTGCGTCCGTGCTTGGCGGCCGCATCTGCCACCTGTTGCACACGGGAGATCAGGGACGCAAACGTGGCAACAATCACACGTCCCTTCGCTTCACTGAACACCTTATCGAATGCGGGGCCAATGACCGACTCGGAGGGAGTCCAGCCTGGGCGCTCGGCATTGGTTGAATCAGACAACAGCAAATCCACGCCGCGAGTAGAGAATTCGGCAAGTTTGGCAAAATCGGTGGGCCAGCCGTCCACAGGGGTGTGATCGAATTTGAAATCGCTCATATGCACGACCAACCCTGCGGATGTGGTAATGGCGAAGCCGACACAATCAGGGATGGAATGACTCACATGGAAATATTCGACGTGGAAGGGGCCAATCTTGGTTGACTCGCCTGCCTGAATGGTCTTGATCTGGGCTTTGTGCTGGGCGTTGTTCCGCATCAGCTTGCCTTCGATCAACCCGCGGGTGAGCGGTGTCGCGTAGATGGGGGCGGGAATATCCGCGATCACATGCTGGATCGCGCCAATGTGATCTTCATGTCCATGCGTAATGAAGATGCCTAAAATGCGGTTGGCTTTTTTCTTCAAATACTCATAGTCTGGGATAATGTAATCCACGCCGAGCATGTCGTTCTTGGGGAACATAATGCCAGCGTCCACTACAATGATGTCGCCTCCAAATTCATAGGCCATCATATTCTTTCCCACTTCGCCAAGCCCCCCGAGCGGGATTATTCTTAATTTATTTTTCTTACTCATATAGTTTTATATACCTCTTTGGGTTAAAAATTTTTTCAAAACCGCCTTTGGCGGGTATGGTCAAGGAATCATAGAATCGGCACTTGCGTGCTCCAACCCAAATAAAAAGACCTCCGCTGACTTGCTCGCGCGAGGTCCCTGTGTAGATTTCAAACACAAAACGCCTTACCAAACAAACTGCCTGATGGCAGGAAAAGTCAACTACGAATATCAGGATTATAGCAGGGTGATGCGGATTAGTCAAAGCGATTAAACACCCCTTTCGCTGTCGCCGCCTGAATCCCTGTAATAACTTGCAATTTTAAGCTTTAATTGTATCCTCTCAAAAATTCGGGGGGGGAGAGTCTCTCAAGCCCAGGAGCCACTGAGGTTGAGTTCATGAGCGCGCTTTGTCACCAGAAGGGACATGGG
>VGOX01000594.1 GCA_016875755.1 Chloroflexota bacterium | reverse complement strand
CAACCGCCGCACGCATGGCGGCAAGGTCGACCACGGCGGGCACGCCCGTGAAATCCTGCATGACCACGCGGGCGGGCAGGAAGGGGATGCCGGGGCGGCTGCCTTTGGAAGTCCACGCGGCGATGTTCTTTACATCGTTCTGCGTGATCTCACTGTCATTGCACTGGCGCAGGGCGGCTTCAAGCAGGATGCGGATGGAATATGGCAGCTTGCTGAGTTTGGTCAGCCCCGCCTTCTCCAAGGCATCGAGACGATAGATGGCGTATTCTTTTCCTCCTGCTTTTAAGACGCTGCGGGCATTAAAAAAGTCTTGCATAGCGGATACTCCTTTGGTGAAATATCCCTCTCCCTTGCGCCCCCCTACCACTTTGTGGCATAAGTCCAAAAATGGGAGAGGGGTTGGGGCGAGGGTATACACCACAATTGCGAAGAACACAAAGGAGCGCCTTTGATATCCTTGATTTAAATGTGGTGGTGTTAACGGATGATAGGTTTTGAAACTACAAATGGGAACATGCAGGGCGTTTTTCCCTGATGCCCCTGGGTTTTGCAGGTCTTACAACTTCAATTCTTTCTTTATGGACGACACAAACTCAGCTTTTTCAACGTCGGGCAAAAAGGACGCTTCCGCCGCCTGGAGGGTGCAGACCTTCACATCCTCCAATGGAACGCCGAGGTCTTCGCAAATATGCTGGTATTCACGCGCCAGCGTGATGCGCGAAACACTGGGGTCATCCGTATTGATGGTCGTCTTCAAACCCGCTGCGATCATACGCGGCAGGGGGTGTTCCCGCAGGTCATTCACAACGCCAGATTGGAAGTTACTCGTCACACAAACTTCAAACGTCACGCCACGCTCACGCGCCAACGCCACGACACTCTCATCTTCCATCACACGCACACCGTGACCGATGCGTTCCGCGCCAAGATTTTCGATCGCGTCGCGGACATTTTCCGCAGGCCCCCACTCACCGGCATGAATGGTCACATGCAGCCCGGATTGTTTCGCTTCCCTGAAGATCTCATGGAACGGGTTCGACTTGAATTCCGCTTCGTTGCCCGCCAGGTCCAGCCCGGTCAAGCCGTTCTTGATATGTTCCGCTGCCAGCCACGCCACCTGCTCGGCAAGTTCGGGGCTTTCATGGCGGTTGACCGAAGCGATCAAACCGACCTTAATATTATATTTCTTCCCCGCATCGCGCGCGCTGGTGATAACCCAATCCATCACATCATGCAGCGGAAACCCTTCCGCGCGGCTAAGCGCCACGGGCGTAAAACGAAGTTCGAGATAACGAATGTTATCCTTCGCCGCATCCTCCACCGCTTCGGCAGTGACGCGATGAATGACATCAGGTGATTTATAAAATAGACGCAGAGTCTTGAACTTATCCAAAAAGTTCGAGAAGGTCATCGGGTCCTGATCCTGCACCTGCACCAGACCGCTCAAATTAAACATACTCACTGGAACCGTTACCCCATGCTGGCGCGCAATATCAAGCATGGTTGTCAGACGCAGAGACCCTTCCAAATGTCGATGAAGCTCGACCTTTGGAAGGGAAAAATACTGGTTCAATGGTGAAGTTTGATCTGAGAACAACTCTTCCTCGAAGTTAGCGGCGCTTTCGCTTCTTCTTACTGCCTGGCATATCGCCAATTTGCACTGCCGTTTCATTCAGAGTGCTGGTCACCTCTGAAGTTTCGAGCGGTGTAATCTCCACTCTACGCGGTCGTGCCGCAAACGCGCGGCTGATTACCAGTCCGCGAACATCTTCGAGCAATTGCGCGAACATTTCAGAAGCGCGTCCTTTGTATTGTACCAGCGGGTCACGTTGGGCGTAA
>VGOX01000593.1 GCA_016875755.1 Chloroflexota bacterium | reverse complement strand
ACCGCCGTATCGCCCTGATTGTTCCAAACCTGACCAATGGTCCATAACAATGTTTTCAAGGCGGAGCGCTCCGCTTGGGCTGCGTTCGGTTCCAACTGTCCGCTCTGAATTTTTACGATCATGCCAGCCTCGAGCAATAAACCGTCTGCAAATGGGTAAAACGCCTGCCCGCGCAGGCTGGCCAGCACCCAACCAGACATTGGCTGGGCAAGCGTGCCACGATTGACGATGGTGATATATTCCTGCAAGCCGTCGTTCTTTATTTCTTTGATCTTTATTTTCGCGCCTTTCAACTGGCCAATACGAACAACCTGTGAGGTCCGTTCTGACATTTCTGCTCCTTTACTAATAAAAAAAGACCACCGCCTAGAAGGCGATGGTCTTGCGTTTTCTTTCAAACAACCGGGAAATCTCTTTCCGTATTGACGGCTGTTCCTCCCGAAAAAGTCGGGCGCTACTCCCCATCAGAGTTTGGATATTCTACAGCAAAAATTAGTGCAATACGATTAGAGTATGTTAAGGATTTGCATCACGCCGCCCGCATCCACTTACAAACTCGGCGCTTTCCACTTCCTGATCACGTCCACAAAAGGCGGGGGAATTTTCTTTCCGTTGAACGGATACCAACCCAGCTCACCACGCACGGCTTGTTCCTTCAATTCAGTCGCGCCCCAGATCAACGAAGCTCCCGCCGCGCCGAGCAGACCCGAGGCCCAATCATTTGCAACGAACAATGCGCCGACGATGCACGCCGCGCCCAGCGCGATGATGTAGGGCCACCACAAAAAGCCGAGATACCGCTCCCCGCGAATGACCCACACAAAGCCCATGCCGATGATGAACAGGGCGGCAAGTCCCATCCACAAGCCAAAGGTGTTCATGCGGCACGCTCCTTCATGGCGGCGATCTCTTGCGGGGTGTATTGCCGCCCGATGGGTTCATGTTCGTGCAGGTCCACCGTGGTCGCTGCGGGGTATTGCGCAAGGATTCTGGCGTGGCGCGGGTTATTGGGGTTGGCGGGCGCTTCTCCGCGGATGATGCGGCGCGGCTGACGGACAGCGATCTCGAGCGCGTCCCAGAACAAGGTCACAGCGAGGATGCCGCTCGCCGCAGACAGCGCCAGGTTCGAGGTCAGGAAGGAAGCGGTCAGAAATGCGCCCCCAAGCAGCAACGCGCCCACGGTCGGTATCCACAAGTTCACCACTTCCCGTTCGATCTTGCGCACCGAAACATGCCCCCACCAAATTCCAAAAAAGGTTGCCAGCGCACAAGCCAGCCCGACAAAATTGATCTCCATATCAATTCCACGGGATCGTGAAGAAGAACGAACTGCCGCGCCCTTCGACGCTCTCGAACCATGTCTCGCCGTCATGCAGGTCAATGATATGCTCAACGATCTTCAAGCCGATGCCAAATCCCAAGCGCGGGTCGTCCTTGTCTTCCAGAATGGTCTCGAACGGCTCGAAGACCCGTTCCTGCATGGTGTCGGGGATGCCAATGCCCGTGTCGCTGACCTCGAACAGGAGGTTATTCCCCTCACGCTTGACGCGGATGGTGACCGTGCCGCTCTCGGTGAATTTGACCGCGTTGTGGACGTAGTTCAGCAGCGCCTGCGTGAGCCGCTCCGCATCCGCCTCAAGGGACGGTAGATTCTCCTCGATATCTTCTTCCAGGCGGACGCCTGACCTGTCTTCCACCAACTGGTCGGCGATGGTCAACACGCTGTCCAGCACCGCATGGACGTCCGTCTCCTCGAGATTGAGTTCCATTTTGCCTGTCACAGCTTCGGCGTAATCATGGAAGTCATTGACCTGCACGATCAGCGGCACCAACGCGGCAAAGATATGCTCGAT
>VGOX01000592.1 GCA_016875755.1 Chloroflexota bacterium | reverse complement strand
ATTCACGGCTACCTTTCCACTGCTCGCAAAAATGGTGTCAAGGCTCTTTCCGCTTTGCGCCTTGCCTTTACAGGTTCTCCTTTCTTGCCCGATTTTGTCGCTCCGCTACCCTGAGTAGTTACGAACAACGAGTATAATCACGCGTTGGAGTAAATCAATGCCTGCTATATTTCCCTTTACAGCAATTGTTGGCCAAGAGCGCATGAAACGTGCCCTTATCTTGAACGCAGTCGACACCCGCATCGGTGGTGTTTTGATCCGCGGCGAACGCGGCACTGCAAAATCCACTGCAGCCCGCTCGCTTGCAGCCTTGCTTCCGCACGTCAAAGTTGTACAGGAATGCCGCTTTGGGTGCGACCCCGATAAACCATCCACCTGGTGTACCGAATGTAAAGAACGCGCATCAGTAAATAAAAAACTTCCCGCTGTGGAACGTTCCACACCGTTTATCAATCTTCCCGTCTCCGCCACCGAAGACCGCGTGGTCGGCACACTCGATATCGAAAAAGCCATTCAAAAAGGCGAACGTCATTTTGAACCCGGCGTGCTGGCAGGCGCAAATCGCGGCTTGCTTTACATCGACGAAGTGAACCTGCTTGATGATCACGTCGTGGATATTCTTCTGGACTCAGCCGCCATGGGCGTGAACACGGTCGAACGCGAAGGCATTTCCTTCGCACACCCCGCTCGCTTCATTCTCGTCGGGACGATGAATCCTGAAGAGGGAGATCTCCGTCCTCAATTATTGGACCGCTTCGCGCTGTCCGTGGAGATCGTCGGCATCCGTGAAGCCCGCGAACGCATGACCATCATGGAACGCAACATCTCCTTCGAAAAAGACCCCGAAGCCTTCCGCAATCAGTGGCTCCAAAAAGAAGAAGACCTCTCGCAGAAGATCGCGCATGCCCGCGAACTTGTGGATCAGGTCAAATACACCAGCCGTGACCTGCTCTCCATTGCCGCCCTCACCGCCTCCCTCAATGTGGACGGTCACCGCGCGGATATGGTCATCCTCAAAGCCGCACGCGCCGAAGCCGCCTACGAAGGCAGAACGAAAATCAACGATCACGATATCGCACTAGCCGCAGAATTGGCACTGCCCCACCGCATCAAACGCACGCCCTTCCAGCAAGCCGAAATGACCACCGAACAACTGCAGGAACGCATTGAACAGTTAGCGGGTCAATCCATGCCGAGCGAAGAGGATGAAGAATCCGAAAGCCAGCAGCAGGATGGCGAAAAAGAGGAAAAAAAAAACTTAAAACTGGAAGATGAGCAGACCGAGGAAGCCGCACAGCAAGGCAACCCCGAGCCCCTTCAACAACAGGAAGTCTTCGCAAGCTCCAATTCAAATTGGTGGGAAGGCGGCCAAAAGGTAAAAGCAGGCGAAACCTTCCAACCCCGCAAGCTCAATACCCCACTCGATAAACTTACCCGCAAGCAGGCGGGCCGACGGTCACTCACCAAGACCGACCGCAAACACGGACGTTACATCAAAGCCCGCCCTGCTGGCGACAAACTGAACGACATCGCCTTCGACGCCACCTTCCGCGCGGCGGCTCCCTTCCAAAAACAACGCACCGAAGAGCGCAAGAAACTCGCCTTCTCCATCAAGAAAAGCGACTTACAGCGCAAAGTCCGCGTGAAACGCGTGGCTAATCTCGTGCTCTTCCTTGTAGATGCCTCCTGGTCGATGGCAGTCGCTGAACGCATGAACGCCACCAAAGGCGCGATCCTCTCCCTGCTGACAGATGCCTATCAACGCCGTGACCGAGTCGGTTTGATCGTCTTCCAAAAAGACCGCGCCACACTCGTTCTCTCTCCAACCAATTCCGTTCAACTCGCCCAACGCGCACTCATGGATA
>VGOX01000591.1 GCA_016875755.1 Chloroflexota bacterium | reverse complement strand
GAGCCGCCCAGCCATCTTCGATGAACTGGCGTAGTTCGAGGCGTCGTTTTGGTGAAACACTGCCATGTGCCAGTTCTTCACGGGCGGTACGTCCGCGCTCGATGCGTTTCGCAAGTTGAACTTCCTCAGTGGCCGTTAGTAGCGGAACACGACTGACCTCTTTGAGGTATAAGCCGATGGTGTCATCGGTGTCGATGTTCGCGAGATAATCGTCAAGCGAGAGGTCAGGCTCGGGTTCGGCTTCGCCGCTTTCTTCCACTGCCACCAGTTCATCTTCGGTGGGTTCAGGCATGACATTATCTTCGACAAACGGAATGCCTGCGCTGAGCAGGGCAGAGAATGCCTCTTCCAATTGTTCAACATCCTGCTCCGCTTCGGGGAAGAAGTGCAGGATGTCGTCAAGGGTCACATATGATTTTTTGCGTCCCAGTTCAATCAGCCGCGCGATTGCGGGAAATTCTTCTTCGTCGTCCACCATCAATATCTTGTCTACATCCATTCACGATATCCAATCTAAATATGAGTTTCAAAAGCCAAAGTTAGAATACACGTTTTTAAGGTGAAAAGCAATACCCTTACAGGCTTTCAGATGCTTTGCAATTGATTTGTATTACGGCTTCCCATACAGGGAAGCCGTAATCGTTGTTTATGGGGTTGCAGTCGCTTCAGGGGTTGATTCTGTTCCCGCAGCAGGGACAGGCGTCTCGGTAGGTGGAGGCGAAGCTGTCGCTGTGGGGGTGGGTGTGTTCAAGTAGGGCGGGAAAAATGCCAGATTGGCAAATGCGTCGATCCCGCTCAGCCCTACGATGACAACCTTATCCTTATCCACGCGCACGTAGTAGCCGCTGTTGGTGGGGGTGGGGTCGCCAATTTCAAGGGTGCTGGTGGTGCCGTCTGCAAAGGTGAGCGTGATCACGTATTGCGGAGCATCAAGACCTAGCGCGGATGGATCTGCGTCCACTTCACTGACGATGTTCAGGCTGCCGACTTGGGACGCTGCCGCCTCAACATACCCCGGGTCTGCTTCCAACTTAATGGGCAGGGTCACCATCCAGAGATTTTCCACATCCCGCTCCACGCGGACAGTTTCTCCATCTGCGGGCTTTACTTCGATGCTGTTTACCACGCGTTCAGCATCAAAGAGGAAGGCTGGTTCAGCAATGGGTGTGAGTTCAGCATCTTCGGTTGTTTCTGGTTGTTGGTTGAGGTAAATGGCAGTACCGCCCAATACAACCAATAGAAGAACGGCAACCCAAGTGCCAGCACGAAAGACGGGTTTGCTTTGTCTGGGCGCTGGCGCTTCCTTTGTTTTGACGGTTTTGCGTGTTGCGGGTTTCGTTGTTTTGCGGGGAGCCATTCCTTAACCTCTCTTGCGGCGTGCGAGCCATGAGGAAATGCCAGAGAACACGACCATGCCAGGCACAACGATCACAGCGACCAATACGAGAATGAGGAAGCCGATCTGTGAAGGCGGAGTGAAGACGCGTTTGGTGGTGGGGCGGGTGGTGATGCCTGGCAGGTCATCCTGCTCAGCGGCCCAATCCACGGCGTTGATGAACATATTGCCGTTGCCGTACACGTCGAAGTTTCCGTCAATGGTGAAGTAGGAGTTACCGAAGACCACCACACGTCCGCCGCTGGAAATGTTTTCGCCAGCCACAGCCATGTTGAGTGGTCCGAGGGTGTCTACGCCTTCGTCGAATTGATATTCCTCAGAGACTTCATTGAGTTGTGTCTCACCCCACGATTGGGCCGAGGTGTACATGAGCGGAGTGACGACCACATCCTGAGAGGAGAGAACTTCCGTGCTGATGCTGCGTGCGCGCGGCATGATGACCGCATAATTGACGGTCAGGTTTTGGGTGA
>VGOX01000590.1 GCA_016875755.1 Chloroflexota bacterium | reverse complement strand
TCGAAACTGGCAGCGGTTCTCAAATAGATCTCGGAATGCTTCCGCATGCCTTTTCACAAGTGGCGCAGGTGTGATTATTGGAAGTTGCATCGGCTTTTTCCAGCGAACAGAATTTGCTCAGGGTATCACGTTTATCTAGAAAACGCTAAAATACAACTATCGAGGTCTTTATTGTAGGGGCGGGGTTACCCCGCCCCTACAAAGGATATGAATGACCCTACCAAACAAACTTCAAGAGATCGTTGACGACTTCGCGAGCATGAGCCGTGAAGAAAAGATCGAAACGCTGATCGCATACGCCGAATCATTTCCCGAATTACCCGAGCGGTTCGCAGAAGCACGCGCAAAAATGGAGCCGATCGCGGAGTGCATGACGCCAGTGTACTTGTTCGCTGAAAAAGCGGACGATGACGGCATGCTCTTTCACTTTGACATTCCCAAGCAGTCCCCCACGGTGCGCGGACTTGCGGCGATTCTTGCCAACGGGTTGAATGGCTGCCAGCCTGAAGAAGTGATCTCCATCCCAGCCGATTTCTACGCGCCGATGAATCTCGAGGAAGCGATCTCTGGTCAACGCTTGAATGGGTTTCGTGGCGTGCTTGCGCACATGAAACAAGCCGCTGTGGAAGCGCTGGGCAGGTAAAACCAAATTCTTGTAAAAAAGGAGGCGATTTGAAAATCGCCTCCTTTTTACTCCTCACTTATTACTCGTCCCCCAACCAAACCTACTTCTCTTCTTCCCAGCCTTGTTCTTCCACCGACATAAAAATATCCGTAGCAGAGATCAACCCGATCAATGTGCCATTTTCGTCAGAGATCGGCAGGTGATGAAACTTGTGCTCCTGCATCAGTTTGGAACATTCCATCAGCGTCCAATCGGCGCGCCCGGTAATGATGGGACCCGACATGATCTCACGCACCGTCGTCTCAGCGGGGTTGCGTCCCTCGGCAACGATCTTGTCGCGGATATCGGTGGTTGTGATAATTCCGTAGGATGGATTTTTCTCACTGATATTAACCACCACGCTGTGTATCTTGCGGCGACGCATCAGCGTCATTGCATAGGAAACGCTTGAATCAGGGTCAACGACAACAACAGGGCTGGACATCCAATCACGAACAAGGTGCGGCATGGGTTTCTCTCCTTTGGTTACTGTATGGACGCAGCCTTGCTGCGTCCATACCTATTTATTTCACAACTAATTTTACAACATCCAAGGCAAGCAAGGAGCCATCCGCCGCGCTGATATCCTGAATTTCAAGGTAAATGACTGTGCCAGTGGGGATAATATCAAGCGCAATTGTCACGCCAAAGGTGCCAGGCGCGCCAAAATCTGGCGCAAGCACATTTACAAGTCCCGCCGCATATTGATTCCCAGCTTCATCATAGATAAAGAAGGACAGGTTATTCTCGAACGGCGCAATGCTGACTGTCCCCGTCACCTGCACACTATTCGTCGCTTCTGTGCCACCAATGGGCGCTGTAATTTCGATGGTGCGGCGCGTGCCGTTGGGAGCATCTGTGGTGTAGTTCATCAATCGCAGTTTATCTTTCACCAGTTCGTAACGGCGTGTGGTTGGCAGCGTGGGGTAACAGCCGCCATCTTCGAATCCATGCACAATGGCATCGATGAACACTTCGCCATTTTCAATGGAGATGCTGTTGATCATCGGGCGGTCATCGATCAAGGTTGAATCTAAAAAGACGGGTTCACCTGCCACACTTGTATAAATGGCGAGCACGCCAAAGTTTCCCGTGCCGCCGTAATTTTCCAAAAAGATCACGGCCGCGTCATCCACGCCATCGCCTGTCAGATCGCCGAATGCGTAGAACTGCGTCACCTGAATGTAGGCAAAATCCACGTCTGCAG
>VGOX01000589.1 GCA_016875755.1 Chloroflexota bacterium | reverse complement strand
CGTAGCGGTTGGACGTCAGGAGCGAAAGCGTATCAGGAGGAGATTAATCGGCAGCCGGTTCAGGGCGAAAACTGGATATCCACCGGAATGCGTTTGATTACGCTGAATGAATTGGATCATGATATGGCACAATGGACGAGATAAATTTTCGAAGAAGAGATCGCACCGCCTAAAACCCCAAAAGCAAGATCCGCCTAGAGCAGATTGGAAAGTTTTTGGTGTAGCAAGGTCGCGAGAGTCACAGACACGCAGGTGGATTTCGATTCATTTGTGTCGGTTATGAGTCTGGTAGATGCATCGGTTGGAGGATTGAGTGGGAAAGATGAATAAAATATAAAACCCTATAAATAACTGCTCGGAATTTTTCGGCACCACATAAAGAGCAGGGTAGAGCCTTCTGGGCTTATGAAATCATTTCGTTGCAACAACTTGTCATGGGCAGCATCCTCGTTCCATGAATTTGTTTCTTTGCGACGTTTCAACAAGCTACTTTCTATGGCTATCTGTAAATATAAACCCTTCTAATTTACATAATCGGATTTAAGTGTTATTATAAAAGGCGCTTATTTATATCGGGCAAAACCTTCATGAAACCAAATGATTTTCGTTCCCTCGAAGCAGGACAGGTGATTTTGACCCAGAAAGGGTATTACGCCTTTGTTCCTTCTCCCTTACCCCCACAGATAAACTGGACTTTGCCGTTGGTTTCAGCATTATCTGAAGCCGAGCGCGAATTAAGCCGGCTTGCGACGTTGGCAGATGCGTTCCCATTTCCACGTTTGCTGATGCAGGCATTTATCCGACGTGAAGCTGTGCTCTCTTCCCGGATTGAAGGCACCCGCGCCACATTGGCAGAACTATACACCTATGAATCTGCCCAGTTATCTTTTCTGGAATCGCATGATGATGTGCGTGAAGTCCACAACTATGTTGCTGCGCTTGATTATGGGCTGGAACGCTTGAAACGCTTTCCCATGAGTCTGCGCTTCATCCGCGAAATACATGAGAAGTTGATGCAAGATGTGCGTGGTGGAAACCTAACACCCGGAGAGTATCGTCGTACCCAAAACTGGATTGGCGCAGCAGGCAGTACACTGGCAACTGCAACCTATGTTCCGCCGCCTGTGGATGAAATGAACCTGGCATTAAGTGATTTGGAAAAATTCATTCATACTAGCACAGATATCCCGACTCTGGCGCGCGCTGCCATGATCCATTACCAGTTTGAAGCCATCCATCCATTTTTGGATGGGAACGGTCGTGTGGGACGTTTGTTGATGGCGCTCTTGTTTGTAGAGTGGCAAATTCTTCCACAGCCTTTGCTTAACCTGAGCGTCTATTTCGAACGGTATCGCCAGGAGTATTATGATCATTTGCTGGCAGTCTCCCAGCGCGGTAATTGGGAAGCATGGTTGCGTTTTTTCCTGCGAGGTGTGAACGCCCAATCTCAAGACAGTGCTGCCCGCATGGAACGGCTTAAAACCATCCGCGCAAGGTATCAGCCCATTGTCGATGCTGATAAAAACTCGAACCGTATGGGAACAGTGATGGATTTCTTGTTTGGGCGTCCGATATTCAATGCAAAGCAGTTGGCAGAAGGTGTGGATATGCCTTTTAAGACTGCGCGCCAGTACATTGAAAAGCTCGTACAGGCAGAGATTGTGCGCGAAGTGACCGGATATGCGAGGAATCAGATTTATCGTGCCGATGAAGTATTCACAGCGTTGGATAATATTGAAAACTAATGTAACTACTCAGCGAAAAAAGAATAAAGGGTTGTCAAAAAGATAAAGGTCTGCGAAAATAAATTTCAATGAGCGCAATGCAAGTAGCGAGTGAAAAAGAAATTCGAGCCGCCTATCAAGAAGGGGAG
>VGOX01000588.1 GCA_016875755.1 Chloroflexota bacterium | reverse complement strand
ATTTGGCTGACCAAAAGGTATTGGCAATAATCCAGACGCGTCACAATTTGGGTTTTCGGTCTCATACTCCCAAACTTACTGGCTTTTTGCCTTCCCGTCAATCACTTAGTTTTGCGTAAGTCCTATACTACCTATTTCGCATTAATGGTTTGAAGGCATCCTCGCATCCTGCAATCCCAAGGTCAGAGTTTAATGCGTATGCCTCCGTTACAGTCAGTATCAGAAGCATATTGTGGGTTGTTGACCTATTCCAACCTTTCGATCAGGAATTTCGCCGTATTCCTTGAGCCGTCCCATGAAAGCGAAGATGTTCCAAACTTTGGGGTTGGGTTTGCGTAAATACAAAACTGGAAGACAACATCTTCAAGTTTTGTTTACACACAGAATTAAAAACATAAGTGATAGTTACTCAACGTCTTTTCCAAGTAAAGTATGGATAGACTGCTTCAACTCCTTTAGCACAACCGGCTTGCTCACATATTCATTTGCTCCTGCTGCCAGGCATCTCTCACGGTCGCCAGCCATAGCCAACGCCGTGACTGCGATGACAGGAATAGACGCAATGAAAGGCTCTTGATGTTTACGGAGATTACGGATGACCTCCAGTCCATCCATACCCGGCATTTGAATATCCATCAAGATCAGGTCGGGGCGAATTTCCGCAACTTTTTCCAGAAACTCACTTCCGCTATACACTTTGGCAGTGCGGTACTTCTGTGCTTCAAGAAAATCCGCCAGCATATCGAGCAGCAATCGATTATCGTCGGTGATCAGTATCAATTGGGCGGAGGCGTTTTCAGTTGTGGTTTCAGTCTGGGATATGGGCATGTCTTGTGAAAGTGGAACAGAGGCTTGCGTGGTCCAAGGGAGGGTGACTATGAATCTGCTGCCCTCGCCAAAAACGCTTACGACTGTCACTGTGCCATCATGGAGTTCAACAAGACGCTTCACTAACGAAAGCCCCAAGCCTGTGCCGGAGTATTCGCGCGCAAGACTGCTGTCAATTTGGGTGAAAGGCTTGAAGAGTTTTGGCAGGTTCTCAGGCTTTATGCCAATACCCTTGTCCCATACAATGATTCTCACTTGCCTCTCTAGTTTGTCAGCCTCAATATTCAACCCCAATTCGCCGGTTTCAGGCGTGAATTTGATGGCATTACTCAGCAGATTGACGATGACCTGCTTAATGCGCCGCATATCCACATCAAGGATGATCGGTGCGGCAGGTGCGGAATAATTGATGATCTGGCGTTTTTGATTTGCCATGCCTTTGGTTAACTGCAAACTTGCCTGACAAATATCCGCCAGCGAACATGACGCAGTTTGTATCTCCAGTTTCCCAGACTCAATTTTCGACAAATCAAGAATATCATTGATCAGAGATAACAGATGCTTGCCGCTGTCTTCGATATTCTTAAGCGTGCGCATTTGTTTTTCGGTTAATTGTCCGTACGTGTTTAATTGCAGCGCTTCAGATAAACCGAGGATACCCGTTAATGGTGTACGCAATTCATGACTCATGCTGGCAAGAAATTCATCTTTCACTTGCAGGGCATTTTCAAGTTCGATATTGGCAATACTCAAACGATCGTAACTTTCGCGCAGGGCGTTTTCAGCCAGTTTTTCATGGGTAACATCCTGTACCATGCCAATGACGCGCTCGGCCTGATTTTGCGCATCGCGCTGAACCACGGCATGTGTTTTCAAATAACCGATGCTGCTATCCCCGCGGAGGATGCGGTATTCAAGTAGACCACGTTCGGATGTGCCGTTCATCAGTTCCTGCGTTTTTTGTGTCACAATAACAGCGTCTTCCGGGTGGATACGGCGCGTCGAAAAGTCAATGTTGCCAGTAAAAGAATCTTTATCCACCCTGCTGATCAAAAACATTT
>VGOX01000587.1 GCA_016875755.1 Chloroflexota bacterium | reverse complement strand
GGTGCCCATTTTGAAATTATTTTTTCCGTGGATGTTCGCGCCAAGACAGCCGCCCAGCGTGGTCTTCATGGTGCCGGAGACGACGGGGGGCCACCAGCCTTGCGGCTCGACCTTTTGCCAAAGCATTTCAAGCGTGACGCCAGGCTCGCATCGGACTACGCCGGTGGCTGGTTGCCAGTCCAGAATTTGATTCATCGCTGACATATCCAGCACGATGCCGCCGCCGTTCAGCGCGGCGTCGTTGTAACTGCGCCCCGCCCCGCGTGCAGTGACGGTGAGCCCCTGCTTCTTCGCGAGTTTGAACGCGGAGTAAATTTCATCGGCAGATTTGGGTTGAATGAGATAGGACGGTGCGTACAGCGAATGTCCGAAGTTTTCGAGTTGGGTGAAGGTTGTTCGCATGGTAGTTTATTTTGGAAAAGAAACCCTAAAGGTTTTGAAACCTTTAGGGTTTTGGTCTAAAAAGAGAGCCGTCTGAAAATGAAGGACGGGATGTGCCGAATGATGAGCATGATGTACGTCCAGATGAAATGGGTGTACATGGTTTGCTTGCGTTTCTTCATTGCCTTGTAAATATCATCCGCGGCTTTTTCGGGTTCAATGGCAAAGGGTGTTCCGCCCTGCGCGGCTTTGAGCATTTCAGTTTTGACGAAGCCCGGCTTCACCGTCAGCACGTTCACGCCGTGACGGGTGAGTCGGTTGCGCAGCGCTTCAAGGTAGATTGCAACTGCTCCCTTGGATGTGTTATAGCCGGGGTTGCCAACACGTCCGCGGTCGCCTGCAACAGAACCAATGCCGACGATCTGTCCTGCTTTGGCGTTTTGGAACATCTCTGCCACGGGGCTGAGCCATGCCATCGCGCCGATCAGGTTGATCTCGATCATTATGCGGTCATTCTCGAAGTTGTATTTGTCAATGCCGCCGGGCGGGTAGTTGACACCCGCCATGAAGACGAACACGTCCAGCCCGCCAAGGTCCGCGACGATACGCTGGAGCAGGGCGGGGACTTCCTTATAATTGGCAACATCATGCGGGTATGCGAAGGCACGCGCTTCGCCTGTGAATTGGTTGATCTCTGCACAGAGAAGATTTAATTTATCCTGTTGACGGGCAAGCAGGGCAAGTGTGTATCCCTCTTTGGCAAGTTTTCGGGCAAGGGCTGCGCCGATGCCCTCGGAGGCACCAACGATGATTCCGCGTCGGCGTGTATTCAGCGGGGTGGCAGGAGCAGGTTTGGTTAAGTCAGACACGGGAACCTCATCAAAATGATTTGGAATTTCATTCTAACACAGTCCTTTTCTTGTTGAAAATAACTGTATAATTGTCAACGTAACGCTGCGTGTGTGAATGATAGTACAAATGGTGGCTTGTAATTGTTTCCAAAAGTGATAAAAAGGAGGGTGACATGGCAAACAACCGGGATGGTTACAGCGATGTTTTTCGGCGTGCACGGGAAATCATAGAAAGGGATTCGTCCATTTCTCAGGAAGAGCGGGAAAGTATCCTGAAACTTATCCGTGTGTTGATTGATTCTGCCGAGTCGATTCAAGCATCAGCGCGCTCGGGGGAGAATGGTCATCTTGCAACCCGTGAAGTCATCAGCCGTTACTCCCTGCTGGCGATGGTGAAACAGCAAGCCGATGAATTGGATGCCCTGAAACGCATCAGCCTGAACCTGACTTCCAGCCTGGATCTGAAGACCGTGCTTGGCGCCGTTGTGACAGAAGCCCTGCGGTTGGTCAAACACGCGCGGTCGGCACACATCTACCTCTATTCGCAAAATCAACTGGAATTTGGCGCCTCGCTCGTATCTTCTCAATAAATCGTGGGAAGAGCAGTAAATAATTGAAAACACCCGGAACAAAGATAAACGGGTAAACTAACGCCAGCATGTTTGACGA
>VGOX01000586.1 GCA_016875755.1 Chloroflexota bacterium | reverse complement strand
AACAAAAATGGGCTACTTTTCGTTTATAAAGTGGTCCCCTTTTCGTTAATAATTTTAATGTCGGTTCTTTCAAAGTGGGTACTTTTTCGTTAATAAAATGGGCACTTTTTCGCTTGTAAAAAACATCCAGAACGCCTGCAGAGATGCGACATGAATGTGCATGTCGGAATAATCTGGCCCCCCAAAACGTACGAACAACAAAGCGCCCCTTACTTTGGAACCAATCGTCAATGGGAAACCAACTAGATAAGTTTGCTCCAAACGATCTGTCGTACGTTTGCCCTTGCCCGGGCCCTTCAAAACCATATGTCCGCTGGTGATGACCTCATTTGCCATACTTTCCCCCCATGCCACATCTGCTTCGGCAGTTTTTCCGCGCCCCATGGCACGCGCATAGACTACATCCAAGCCTTTCACCTGAAGGTCTTCAAGATAAACGGTGACATTGTCAAACACAAATACATCCCGCATGGATAAAAACAAGGTATCCAATGCAACTTTCCAATCCTGCTGTTTTTGCAGGTTTTGAAATAGATTTTCCAACTGGATCAGGGTTAAACCATCCATAATCTACTCGCGTACCGCTAAACAATGGAAAACGGAATATAGAGCCTTTACCTTCCACCGATTGGACATCCAGCAAAGAGCCATGCGCCTCTACGATCTGTCGCACAAGGGAAAGACCCAGCCCCGTGCCACCATAATGCCGCGTGGATGAACCATCCAATTGATGAAATGGCTCGAAAATTTCCTTCATGCGCCCAGCAGGGATGCCAATGCCCGTATCGGTAACGGCAACATGGACCAAGTTACCGCCCTCCTCACTTAATTTGACGATCACGCTTCCACCAGACGGGGTGAATTTGATCGCGTTATCCAGAAGCTGATTCACCGCCCAGGAAATTTTCTCGGGGTCTGCCTGCACAGCAGGGATGCCTTCCACTGCTTCTGTCGTCAGTTGTACGCCACGCTCCGCCGCCTTGTTTTTTGCCGTCTTGGTTGCCAACATGATCAAACGGCGAATATCCACCTGCTCCAGTTTCATGCTCAATTCACCACGGGAAGAGAGCGAGAACATGATCAGGTCTTCGATCATACTTTCGAGCCTGCCTGTGGCACGCTGACTCACCGACAAAGCATGGCGCTGCTCCTCAGTGATCGGCCCCAATGATTCGGAGATGAGCAATTCTACATACCCTTTTACATGGGTCAGCGGTGTGCGCAGCTCATGTGAGATGTTCGAGACAAAATTCGCCTTCATCTGGCTGAGTTCAGAAAGGCGATTCAACGCTTCGTTAAGGTCGGCGGTACGTTCCTTGACACGCTGCTCAAGGTTGCGGTTTGAAGCCTGCAAAGCAGAACGCAGCTGGATGATCTGCTCAGTCACCACCTGATCGAGGGTATCGCGGTCGATCAGATTCAAATCCATCAATGCCTGACCAAGCAAACAATGGTTTCCTTGTGCAGTTTGCTCTTGTTGATGGGCAAGCGCACGCTGCAAATCAAAATCGCTGATCAATCCTTTTTGGACGATATATTCTCCCATACGAGGGATTAACATTTCAGGGGATAATTTAGGGGTAGGTTGAGGCATGTTTTTCTCGTTTGGTTTACTTCTTATAAAACCCATTCTCCATTTATCATTACAGAATCTGCGGTGATTGTCAACAGACCAGAAGGGGCAATCTCAAATGGGTCAGTATCCAGCACGATCAAGTCGGCGTGATAATTTTCGGCGAGTTTGCCCAAGCGATCTTCCGCATTGGCTGCATAGGCAGCGCCCAAGGTGTATGCGGATAATGCTTCAGCCAGAGTCAATGCCTGTTCGGGGTACCAGCCTGCGGCGGAGGGTGAAGCGTCGGCGCGCTGGCGGGTGACCGCGGCGTACAATCCAAAAAACGGGTTG
>VGOX01000585.1 GCA_016875755.1 Chloroflexota bacterium | reverse complement strand
CGCTTCATCAATACCTGACGGGCATTATCGGTCAGTGCCGCCTTGGGCAGTCCCTTTTTCATGGGCGGGGTCGGCAGCAAGCCGTTCTTGACGATCTTGGTTTCAGCAGATTTTGTTACCATAATTGATTCTCCTGTAAATTTTTTCATATCCACGGAGTGCAGGTTTTCGTCTGCCGCTCCGAAAAATACCGAAACAAAAAGGCAAAGATGCTCCCTTTTTTAGGGGCGACTCTGCCTTGAATTAATCCTTCAACAACTGGTCGATCTCGGTGCGGATGGACTGAAGATCATCCAAGCCCAAAAACACGATCGCATAGCGGATGTACGCGATCTGATCCACCACCTTCAATATCTTCATCACAAGGTCACCGACAATGCGCGAGGAAACCTCCGCCTTGCCAAGTTTTTGCAATTGAGCCTCCACCTGCCCGATCATGCGCTCAATGTCCGCCGCCGAAACGGGGCGCTTGGCGCACGAAATGCGAATCCCCCGTGCCATCTTCTCGCGGTCAAATTCCTCACGCGTGCCATCCTGCTTCACGATCAGCGGCACCGCCAAAATCGGTCGCTCATAACTGCTGAATCGCTGGCGGCATTTCAGACATTCACGCCGACGGCGAATCCCGCCGTGACTGTCGTGAGAAGTATCCAGCACTTTTGAATCGTGGTGTTTGCAATACGGACAACGCATCCGAAATAGGCTCCAATGTTAGAACAAATGTTATAGCCATATATGGGCGTTGCAGCGCTGCATCCACGTATATATGGCCAAAGTGTTTGCCATTGTACCCCTCACACCACACATTTGCAAGAGTTGAAACGTATACGCAATTCTTAAAATATTGTGGATGAAACCCCGCTTCACATTTAACGCGGAAGTTGCTTCTGCTTTCTCAAGCATTTCCCCGCTTTTACATCGCCCCTGATCATGACATGTCGTTGCGATCCGCCGTTCTTTTTTTTGGCGGCGCGGCAACCTGTTTACAATCCCCGCAAGAACTCCATCACATGCGGATTGAACTTCTCAGGGTGACATTGATGCGGCACATGTCCGCAGGCAGGGAAGGTATGCGTCCCTTTCAGGTTGGGGAGCACCTCCGCCAATTGCGGGAAGGACGACGGCGTGAGGGTTTGGTCACGTCCGCCCCACAAGAGTAGAGTCGGCTGATGGAGGCGCAACAGGTCTGTCGTCAGGTTTTGAAGCGAGTTGGGGATGTTGTAAATTCCGCTCGAGGCGCGTTTGTAATCCAACGCAGTTTGATAACGGATGTGTTCAGGCATCACATGATTTTCGCGCAATCCAAAACTACCTGAGAAACTGCCCACATCCACCAGCAAACGGAAGAGCGTGTACGGCGTGCGCTCGATCAGATCGGTGTTGATAAGGTTGTGACGGATCACACTCTGCATCAACGGCGGCAATTGTTTGATATCGTAAAACGGGTTGACCAACACCAACGCCCGCACCCGCTCGGGGTGACGCAGCGTGTACAACAGCGAAAGTCCGCCGCCCAGCGAATGTCCAATGAGAATCAGCGGCTCGCGCAGTCCCAGCGAATCGATCCATCTTGAAAAATGCTCGAAGACACCGTCCACCGAATAATGGCGGCGATGCGCGGGCTTTTCGCTTTCACTATGACCGAGCAGGTCGAGTGCATAGCCTGCGTATCCTGAATTGGCAAGTTCGGGGAGAAGGTCGTCCCAATCGTGCAGCGAAGCGGCAAGCCCATGTGTGAGAATGACAGGCGCGCCTGCCCCTTGTTGGACGTAATTTACAAGTTGATTATTTTCAAGCATCGTCGTCTGGTACGTGATGCTTTTGTGGTCGATCGTATTCATAAACTCCTGCAAGTGCAAAAAACTCAACCCCGTGCGCGGGGTATTTGTTAATCATACGACGATTTC
>VGOX01000584.1 GCA_016875755.1 Chloroflexota bacterium | reverse complement strand
CCTGAGCCTGCTTCGCCAATGCGGATAAGCTCTCCAACGCTGATTCTTTTTCTCCGCTGCACAAGATCAATTCTGCGCGCGGCGTGTAATGCTTGCCCAACAATCCTGGCGAGACTTGCGCTTCGCTATCAGCATCGCTTCTATTCTTTCGCAAATCAACTGCACCGATCACGGCTTCGAGTGCCTCGCGGGAGACGCCGCCCGGGCGCAGGATCATCGGCGGCGTGCAGGTGACATCCAACACCGTGGACTCAACTCCCACAGTGGTCGAGCCGCTGTCGAGAATCATGTCAATGCGCCCGTTCAGGTCATCCAGCACATGCGCCGCTGTCGTCGGGCTGGTGTGTCCGAAACGGTTGGCAGATGGTGCGGCAATCGGCACACCGCTGGCTCGGATGAGTGCCAGCGCGATCGGGTGTGATGGCACGCGTACCGCAACCGTATTCAACCCCGATGTCACCGTATCGGGCACATGCGCCTGTTTTGGGAGTATCAACGTCAATGGACCGGGCCAGAATGCTTCAGCCAACTTCTTGACGATCGGTGGAATTTCAGATGCGAGGCGCGAGATATCATCCACAGATGCCACATGGACGATGAGCGGATCGTTTGAGGGGCGTCCTTTGGCGGCAAATATCTTTGCCACGGCTTCTTCATCCAATGCATTGGCGCCAAGACCGTACACAGTTTCGGTGGGGAAGGCGACCAAGCCTCGGCGTAGGATAATTTCTGAGGCTTGGCGAATCAGGTCTAAGTCGGGGGAGTGAGGCGAGAGAATGAGTGTGCTTGTCATCCGAATAACCAGCGGGCGAACATCAAATAGAATGGAATGCCAAATGCAATGTTAAACGGCAAGGTGATTGCAAGTACAGCAGTGAGCGATAGCGCGGGGTTTGCCTTGGGAACAGCCACGCGCATGGCGGCGGGGGCGGCGATGTACGATCCGCTGGCGGCGAGCACGCCAAGCAGGGTAGCACCGCCCATGTTCAAGCCGACCAGCCAGCCGACCATAACGCCGAGAAAACCGTTGAAGATCGGCACAAGGATGCCGAAGGCAGCAAGGAATTTTCCGACCTTTTTCAAGTCACCGAGGCGTTCAGATGTGACCACGCCCAACTCCAGAAGGAAAAAGCTCAACGCGCCTTTGAACGGCAGGACGAGCAGTGGTTCCATGGTTTTGTAACCTTCCTGCCCGGAGATCGCACCGATAAGCAGCCCGCCGATGAGAAGGACGACACTTTTGCTTAGAAATGCTTCGCGCAGGAAGAAGGTCCAATCCACGCTTGCCTTTTCGCCTGGAGTTTCAAGGTGGCGTGCCCGTCCGGCAAGCACCACGCCGAGAATGATGGCGGGAGATTCCATCAACGCCAATAAAGCATTCATGAAGCCGTCATAAGTGACGTTGAGTGTGTCAAGCATCGAAATTGCGGCAGCAAATGTGACAGCGCTGACCGAACCATAATGCGCTGCGATCGAAGCGGAATTTTCACGGGAAAAATTCCCGAGCCGCCGCAGCAATGGATAGCAGTACAACGGGATGAACAAGCCAAGGAGAATGCTTGCGATGGCGGGCAGAATCATGGCGGCCAGCCCAATTTGGGCAATCTCCACACCACCTTTGAATCCGATGGCGAAGAGCAGGTAGATGGTAATGGCTTCGTAGAATTGCTTGGGCACACGCAAGTCTGAACCAAGTCCGCCTGCAATTAATCCGAGCAGGTAACACAGAACCATCGGGGTTAATAAGTTCGATAGAAATAAGCCCATTAAATTGTCTCCATATTACTTTAGTTTCCGCTAACTGGAAATGGCAAAGAAGAGAGGTAATGGTGTAAAGCGTGGTAATCTTGTTTTGCGAAAAAGAAATTCCACAACACCATTACCGAGATGAATCATACCATAGCCGTTTTG
>VGOX01000583.1 GCA_016875755.1 Chloroflexota bacterium | reverse complement strand
CATCCTTTCAGTTGGGTTTGGTGCGTCTTGGCGGCACATGGGCTGGCTCGCCTTGGTTCCACTTGCTTTCAATCTTGGATATGCAATCTCCAACGGCATAGCCCGTTTCTCCAGTTGGCGCTACAACCTGCCAGTAGATTGGGTTATCTATTTATTTTTTGCAATCGGTGTAATTGAAATTTTAGGCGGTGTATCCCTATTGTTCGGTGCAAAGGTTGAAAAGATATTTCCGCAGAATAACCACTCGAAAGCAGGCACGATCTCCTTTCGTGATTTTCGCCCAAGCTATGTGCTC
Organism: Chloroflexota bacterium; assembly: GCA_016875755.1. Lineage (GTDB taxonomy): Bacteria > Chloroflexota > Anaerolineae > Anaerolineales > Villigracilaceae > Villigracilis. The sequence continues at coordinate 1,624 of VGOX01000583.1, read as the reverse complement.
ATTATTCTTGCCTTCATGTTCGCTGGCGCACTTCCCTGGCTGGTAAAAGGATTTGCGCAACCGCGTTACATATCCACACAGGATGCATTGATCGCCAGACTGGAATCAAATGGACATAACCGTGAAGATATCCAAAAGTTCCTTTCGCAGCCAAATGCCGTTCTAACTGAAGGACGGATGCTCTACCCGCGTATGTATCGCAAGGGAGATGGCATCTCATCAGCTAATCCGTGGCCCGCGTATGCCATACAGGATTTTCCGCGCATTGGGTTCATCCTGATCAATGACGAAGTTCGGAATATTTATTTCCCCACTCGTGAACTGCTTGATTTTTCACAAGGCGTTGACACTATCATCCTTGCCTGCGATATGGGTGATAATTTCCTCGAGGCTCGTGTTGTGAATTTTGGCAATACATCGCATCAAAGTTCCCCGCTCGATACTCCCTGCCCAAATCCCTAACGACCCGCCATGTCCCGTCTTTCCACTTTGCTGCTCAAATGGTACTCCAAACACAGCCGTACCATGCCCTGGCGCGACCACCCCGACCCGTATGCGGTTTGGGTTTCCGAGATCATGCTTCAACAAACACGGGTGGAAACAGTCATCCCATATTTTGAAAAATGGATGAAGCAATTCCCCGACATAAATTTGCTGGCAAATGCGAATGAACAGGATGTGCTCAATGCATGGGAGGGACTTGGCTACTACACCCGCGCGCGCAATTTGCACAAAGCCGCGAAGATCGTCGCCTCAACCTTTAACGGACAGTTGCCCCGTGACCTCGAAGCATTGCGCTCCCTCCCGGGCATTGGCCGCTACACCGTTGGAGCGATCGCGTCCATTGCCTTCAAAATGGACGCGGCAACTTTGGATGGCAACCTGCGTCGTGTCTTTGCGCGCTTGTATGATGTAACTGAATTTGCCGATTCTCCTGCTGGCGAAAAGATTTTATGGGAATACGCCGCCCAGAATTTACCCAAAGGAAAAGCAGGAGATTATAACCAGGCACTCATTGATTTGGGTGCGACCATCTGTTTGCCGAAGAATCCACGATGTTTGCTCTGCCCATTGTTGCCCATGTGTAAAGCCCGCGAGAACGGCACGCAGGAATTGCGTCCTGTTTTGAAGCCGAAGAAGCAGGTGCCGCAATACATTCATATAGCTGCCGTGATCATGGACCGCGGACGTGTGTTATTGAGCCAGCGTCCGTCTGATGGGTTGCTGGGGGGGATGTGGGAATTCCCAAATGCGCGGGTGGAAGAGCATCCTGCCGAGGCGTTGGAAAAAGCTTTGAAGGCAGCGACCAATATCGGTGTTAAGAAAGAGGCGGAGTTGGGCATCGTCCAGCATGCGTATAGTCACTTCAGGGTGATTGTCCATGCGTTTCGATGCCAAGCGGTTTCAATTCCAAAAAATAAAAATTTGAAATGGGTGAAGATCGGTGAGTTGGGTGATTACCCGATGGGGAAGGTGGATCGGCAGATCGCAGGCAAAAAAAATGACCGTCATTGCGACGGTCATTTTATTTACGATTTGCTCAGGGTCACAAAGACCATTGGGCGGCGTTTTGTTTGCTGGTGCAGGTAGCTCTTAACCGCATTGACGATATCTTTTTCATCGT
>VGOX01000582.1 GCA_016875755.1 Chloroflexota bacterium | reverse complement strand
ATGTTGGCTTGCATTCGTGGTACAGATACGGATACCGGTTTGAAGGTGGACGCCTTCCTGGTCGAAAAGGTCTACAAGAAAGGTATCAAAGTCGCCAAAGAAATCATGCAAACTTTGCTCATCGAATGGCATTCCACTTGCCCACGCTGGAATTACACTATCAAGCCACGACAAACTCCAAATCTTTGTTTGTAAAGTGCGGAGTTATTCTTTTACAAGCCCTTAGCCAAAAATCCGCACGAGCAAATGCGGGAATACCAAAAGGCGGTGGATGTGGTGCGTGGTCCCTACTTGAACGATGTCTACGCCGAATGGGTCATCCCTGAACGAGAACGGTTGAACCAACTTCATCTCAATGCGCTGATTACGCTGGCCGACCTGTACCAGAAACATGGTCAGCCTGCACAGGCGGTTGCCATTGCCCAGCGTGCCATTGATCTGGATGCGGGCATGGAGGATGCCTACCAGATCGCCATGCAGGCTCATGCCCGCTTGGGTGATGCAGCCTCGGTCACGAAGACATATCACGCCTGCCGCGATGCCATGAAGCGGCTTTTCAACCTGCCACCCTCGCATGAAACGGAAGAACTCCATCGCCGCCTCACCAAATAAGCCTGTATTTGTTACAGAAAGCCAAAACAGCCCCATTTTCGGGCTTTTTTTGATTCTTTGAAGCCTGTTTTGAAGCCTGGGAATGGGTATCTTGGGGGCACTGTATCCGATAACCCGCAAGGAGAAAAATCATGAACAAGCACTTCAATCAAATTCAGGTTGCCGTTTCCAAGATCAACCGCCAGCACATTCAACTCTTCTTCCTCGTTCTCTCCCTGAGCCTGTTCGTTCTCGGGGCAGGCGCTCCGGATGATGGCGGTAACATCGGCCGCTAAATGATTCTGCTTTCTGCCATTTTGTTGGGGCTGCCGGTTGGTCTGGTTGCGGCGCGTGCCCAACAACGCGCCTACCAGCCGCCGACTCTTGCCCATATCTGGCTGATCTTTGTGGCGGTCCTGCCTCAACTCGCCATCCTCTATCTGCCCGAGGTGCGCCGGCAAACCTCCGATGAAATGACGGGCATTCTGCTGACCGTTTCGAATGCGCTGTTGGTCACCTTTGCCTGGTTGAACCGTAAACAGTCCGGCCTGAGTCTCATGCTCGTCGGTGCAGCGCTCAACTTCACCGTTATGGCGGCGAACCGCGGCTTTATGCCCATCAGCCCGCAGACGGCTGGCCGCCTTGTCCCGCAGAGCATTTTGCAGGATATCGCCACTGGAACCCGCTTCGGCCTCAAGGACATTCTCCTTCAACCTGAGCATACCCGCTTCGAATGGCTTGCGGATCGCTTCCTACCCCCGGTCTGGTTGCCCTACCAATTTGCATTCAGCCTCGGTGACGTTTTTCTCGCGCTGGGTGTGTTTTGGCTTTTTGCCTTCCCCCACTTTGAACGAAGGAAACCCTTATGATTTCGTCTTTTACCTATCAATCTGTGATCTCAGTAAAAACAACGCCTTCGCCCTCTGATGGGCTCAGTCGTATCTTTGCAGCTGCGGTCGTCTGCCGCCAGTTTTGCTAGATGCTTTTGCGTGACCCTCAAACCGCACTGCAGAACGGCTATCTGGGCGAGACCTTCAAACTCAGCGAACAGGAGCGCAGCCTGTTGGTTTCCATCCGCGCAGATTCGCTCTCTGACCTTGCCTGCCAGATGAACCGCGCATTGGAGATCGGCACAGGCATCGCAGAAAGACGCAGTTAGATTCAATAGTATTGTGCATCGATGGTCTTCCCTTTTCCTGAATCAATACCTTCGCCAAAAAATGATCTAAAAAAGCAGGGCTTTTCGGGTAAAGTAGGTTTGTGACAACAAACTTACACCGAGAAGCCCATGAATGAAATTGTAGCACTTTTACAAAGCATTGCGCCAGTGATTT
>VGOX01000581.1 GCA_016875755.1 Chloroflexota bacterium | reverse complement strand
TGGTTCATGCCGCGTTTGAGGTTGTGAGCGGTATTGTCGCCGAGTAAGCCTGCCAGCACACTTCCCAGACCAACAAACCCAGGGATGAGCGCCCACATATACGACCATGACTCGTAATTGCCCGTAGTTTCCTGATAGTAGAAAATGCCGCCAATTCCCGCTACAATGGCAGCAGGGACGGACAGCCCAGGCGAACCCAGCACAAGCCCAAGAATAAAGATCACGCCGCCGATCAAAAGCAGGTTGATGGGCCATTCAGTATATTGCTCAAAAAAGCCATGGAAGGCGGGGACAGTTCTATCCAACAAGAACCAAGCGCCAAGCAAGATAAGCAAAACGCCAAGCGCAAGTTGGGAACGACCTTGTTTATTCATACTTCACTCTCCTGTGATGTAGTTTTCATGAATAGTGTATAACTTTTACGTGAAAATTGAAAGTCCAAGGAAGTATACGCAGTGAGGAAGTAGAGGTTGCAGCAGGAAAGTAGAGGTTACAGCACTGCTTTTGCCAATGCCTCCAACCCTGCGAGGTCATCCAGTTCCAGCCATTGCAGCATGATGCGCTGAAGTCCGCTTTCTGCCAGCTTGTGCAATTGCTGTTTGATTTCACTTGCCGAGCCCGCCACAATTCCGCGCTGATGCAGTTCTTCGAGAGTGCGTCCGCGCTCGTCAAGTTTATGTTTGAGCGAGGAATCGGTATGACCGAAAACACAGCCTGTCATCATGGAGCGGCGCACGGACTTTAAGTCACGGCCTTCTTTGATCAGGACCTCGTCCAACCGCGCATTGTTTTTTTTGAATTGTTCCGAGGAGAGAAAAATGGCGTTCCATTCATCGGCGAAGCGGGCAATCAGCTTCGGGGTGCGAGTCTCTCCATTTCCGCCGATCAGGATGCGGGGTCCATTGAGGCGCTGCGGACGGGGCAGCAGGGCGGCTTCGCGCAGTTGATAATTCGTCCCATCGAACGAGACGGGCGCGTCGCTTTTCAAAAGCTGCGTGATCACCTGCAAGCCTTCTTCAAAACGCTCAAAGCGGGGTTTTGTTTCCAGCAAGTCAAAGCCAAATAGTTGATGTTCACGCTCCTGCCAGCCAGCACCGAGACCAAGCGTGAGGCGTCCATTCGAAAGATCATCCACCGCAGAAGCCATGCGGGCAGTAAGAGCGGGGTGACGAAATGAAACAGGCGATACCAATGGACCAAATTCGATGCGCTGCGTATTGCACGCCAGCCATGTCAGTGAGACCCATAGCTCGAGCGAGTCTTTATCGGGCAGATTCATGTTTGTGAAATGATCGGAGCGAAACAAACCGACATAGCCCAGTTCCTCTACAAGTCTGGCGATATTTTGCCAGCGTTTCCAGTTCAAACCATTTTGACCTTCGATCATGATCGCAATTTCAAGCATGGCATCTCCTTTTTCATAGTGTACTGCAAAAAGACCCCGAAGGTTTTCAAGCCTTCGGGGTCTTTACGTTACCCAATACCACGCGCCATCAACGGCGCAGCAAAAAGTATCAACACCAACCCTGCCATTTCCAGCCAGAGCAGCAAGCGGATGTTCTTATATTCCTGCTCTGGAATTTCTGGCATTTGGTTTTCAGCCAGCATCGGATTCCATTTGATATAGCGAATGGTCGGGTAAATGGATAGCAGGCCGATGATCACGAATAAAGCCATCTTTGTCCAAAAGACGTGATTGGAAAGATAGTAATTCGGTCCTTTTTCAAAGAAATACACACGCAATAAACCGAAGACGATCATCAACCCTGCCGCAATGCCATAGACCAAATCCACGCGTTGAATGCGGCGGGCTTCTGCCACAGTCAGTCCTTTTCGAAAGGCAACAAATTCATATACAAGACACGCTGTAAGCGCAATTGCGACGATATGATGCAGGGTCGCCATGATTGAATTTACGAGAACCATA
>VGOX01000580.1 GCA_016875755.1 Chloroflexota bacterium | reverse complement strand
TGGCAGTGAGTATATGCACACCCTTGAAGACATTTGCAAAGATGGCTACTTGAGCATCCGCGAGTTGATTCCCGTCCTTGAGAATTTCATTGGAACGAAACGTGTCGGCAAACCTGTCACCGACCCTGCTCCGTTCAATCATTCCACGAAGATCGCAATTTTGGATGTAAAAAGAAAATAGGCCGCATTTTTCAAAACGCGGCCTATCATTCGTTATTTCCTGAAATCTGCCGAACGCGCATGGGCTTCCAAACCCTCTGAGCGGGCGATCACTGCCGCAGACTTGGACAACTCACGCCCTGCTTTTTCATTCAGCCCCACCAAACTGATGATATGCACAAAATCCCACACGTTGAGCGGGGATGCAAAACGCGCCGTCCCGCCCGTCGGCATGACATGACTCGGTCCCGCCACATAATCTCCCAACACCTCGAACGAATACTCTCCCATAAAAATTCCGCCAGCCGCTGTGACCTTCTCACTCCATAGCCACGGATCGGAGACCGTCAGGCACAGGTGTTCAGGTCCATACCCGTTCGATAATTCCACCGCTTCATCGAGGTCATTTGTCAGCACGATGCCGCTGCGGCTTTGCAGGGATTGCGCCACGATCTCAGCGCGCGGTAGAGTTTCCATCTGCCTGCCGATTTCCACCTGCACAGCTTCAGCAAGTTTGCGGGACGGCGTTAGCAAAATGGCAGAAGCCAACACGTCATGCTCTGCCTGGGCAAGCAGATCTGCTGCGACCCAGGCGGGGTTTGCAGACTCATCCGCAATGACCACCGTTTCCGTGGGACCCGCCAACCCGTCAATGCCGACGATGCCAAAGACCTGACGCTTCGCCAGTGTGACAAACAGGTTACCCGGACCGAAGATTTTATCCACACTGCGAATGGATTCTGTCCCGTACGCCAATGCCCCGATGGCTTGCGCGCCGCCCATCGCATACACCTCTTCCACGCCGACGAGTGCGGCGGCGGCAAGGATGATGGGCGCGATCTCACCCGTCCCTCGCTGCGGCGGGACAGCCAGCACGATCTCCTTCACACCTGCCACCTTCGCAGGCACCGCAGACATCAACACACTGGACGGCAGCGGCGCAGTCCCGCCAGGAATGTACAGACCCACGCGCTGAATGGGACGGATCAACTGTCCCATCACACCGCCCATTTCCTGTGTGACCCACGAAGTGAGCGGTTGTCTTTTATAGAAGTCTTCAATGCGTTTTGCAGCGAGTTCCAACGCCTCACGTTCTTCTTTTGAAATGAAATTCAATGCGACGTGGATTGAATCGCTTGAGACGCGAAAACTGTCTGGGGATTTACCATCCAGCTTCCCCGTCCATGAATGAAGCGCGGCGTCGCCGTTCTTGCGGATGTCACTCAGGATGCGAGTCACAGCCTGGTCTGGCGTGATGCGTTCTCCGAATGTCGCTTCGATGCGGTCAAGCACCGAGTCAGGCACTTCTTCATCACCGAAGTTTAGGCGTTTGAGAATTGTGTTTTGTGCGGTCTTTGAATTGAGTATGGAAATCATGTTCACCTCTTGAAATAAAAAACTCCCGTTCGCACGGGAGTTGGAATTGCAGATACGCAGAATGAATTGATGCGCGTCTAAACCGCCCGTCCGAAGGTGGGAGTTGCACAATGATGATGGTGCTGGCGGTTGCTCATATCGAAGCGCATTGTATCACGGAATATTTTTCGTTTCATGATCTTCCAACGCCGAAAGCAAAAGGTCGAGCGCGCCGACGGAAATTTGCAGTTCACGCAGGGAGATTCCCAGAGAGATGATCATCAGAATCAGCGCGATGCCAAAACTCCACTTTCCGCCAGCAAGCCAGCCTGCAAACAAGGCAAACATGCTCACCACACAGAACAACAAACTCAGCGTGCCAAAGATCTGTGTGTTGCGGATCAAATACACGCGATAACGAA
>VGOX01000579.1 GCA_016875755.1 Chloroflexota bacterium | reverse complement strand
ACCTTTCCACTGCTCGCAAAAATGGTGTCAAGGCTCTTTCCGCTTTGCGCCTTGCCTTTACAGGTTCTCCTTTCTTGCCCGATTTTGTCGCTCCGCTACCCTGAGTAGTTACTTGAATTGACTGTTACTTGCCCTTCTTTTCCAACTTTGCCCAAGTGTTTTTTAAGTTGACGGTTAGATTGAACACAGGTTTTTCGGGCGTGGAGTCTTTGTCGACGCAGAAGTAGCCGAGGCGTTCAAACTGGAAGCGTGAACCAACTTCCACCGTGGAAAGATGCGGCTCTACATATCCCTTGAGAATTTCGAGTGAGTTGGGGTTGATGCAGTTCAGGAATCCCTCATCGCCTTCTTCGGGATCTTCCTTGGTGAATAGTCGGTCATACATGCGGACTTCCGCCTCTTTCGCGTGCGCAGCAGATACCCAATGGATGGTGGATTTCACTTTGCGGCCATCCTGCGCGTCTCCGCCTTTGGTTGTCGGATCATAGGTGGCGTGAATTTCGATAATATTGCCTTCGGCGTCCTTCACAACATCGGTGCATTTGATGAAGTACGCATATCGTAAACGGACTTCGTTGCCGGGGAACAGGCGGTGATACTTGGGCGGCGGCACTTCACGGAAATCATCCTGCTCAATGTAAATAACCTTCGAGAACGGAACCTTGCGTGAGCCAGCATTTGGGTCTTCAGGATTATTGACCGCATCCATCTCTTCGACGAGATCATCAGGATAATTGTCGATCATCACTTTCAATGGACGAATGACAGCCATGCGGCGTAAGGCGTGTTTGTTCAGGTCGTCGCGCACGCATTCTTCGAGCAGCGCCACGTCACTAATGCTGTAATTCTTCGCCACACCAACGCGGTGGATAAATTCCAATACTGCCTCAGCGGTATATCCGCGGCGGCGCATCGCACGGAGAGTCGGCATGCGCGGATCATCCCAGCCGCTGACGTGTTTTTCTTCCACAAGGCGGCGCAGTTTGCGTTTGCTCATCACGGTGTAATTCATGTTCAGGCGCGCAAACTCGATCTGACGCGGCTTGAACACACCGAGTTGTTCAAGGAACCACTCGTACAAAGGACGATGATTTTCATATTCAAGCGAACACAACGAGTGGGTGATACCCTCCATTGAGTCGTTCTGTCCGTGAGACCAATCATACATTGGGTAGATCTTCCACGCGTCACCTGTGCGGTGATGCGGCGGGGTGTGGATGATGCGGTACATGGCAGGGTCACGCATGTTGATATTCGGATGCGCCATATCGATCTTCGCACGCAAAATGCGCGAGCCATCTGGGAATTCGCCGTTCTTCATGCGTTCGAGCAGGTCTAAATTTTCTTCCACCGAGCGGTCACGGAACGGGGAGTTTTTTCCAGCCTGCGTCAATGTGCCGCGGTTGGTGCTTACTTCCTCGGGTGTCTGATCGTCCACATAAGCGAGTCCCTTTTTCACCAACTGAACAGCCCAATCGTAGAGCAAGCCGAAATAATCCGAAGCGTACGTCACCTTCACCCATTCAATTCCGAGCCAGCGTGCATCTTCCTCAATGGCTTCCACAAACTCGGTCTCTTCCTTGGTGGGGTTGGTGTCATCAAAGCGCAGTACCAGTTCGCCGCCATTTTCCTTGGCGATCAGGTAATCGATCATGAATGCCTTGACATGCCCAATGTGTAAATATCCGTTCGGTTCAGGAGGCAATCGTGTGCGCACGTAATTGAAGCGTCCGCTCTTCAAATCTTCCGCCACAGCTTCGCGGATGAAATCAGTCGGTTTATTACCCTGCGGGTTGTTTTCTTCGATACTCATTAGTAGACTTAACCTTCGTAATGGATTTATGCGGATGAAGATCCGCCTCATTTCTGACCCGAAACCTGCCAGCCTTTCAGGAACATTTTCCGCGCTGGAGGCGTCAGTAGCATGCCGATTATAAC
>VGOX01000578.1 GCA_016875755.1 Chloroflexota bacterium | reverse complement strand
AACTTCAGAGCCTGCCAACATTTCAGCCGCAGCCGCCAATGAAATGAACGGCGGACAAACAACTTTCTCCACCCCGCTGACTTCATTCAAACCGTTCTTCATCGCAGAGAGCAGTTCACGCGTCTCTGCGATATTTTTATTCATCTTCCAGTTCCCTGCAACAAATGGTTTTCGCATCGATGTTTTCTCCTATTCGATCGTTTTTAGATATTCACTTGCCATGATCCGCACCCATTCAGATGCACCCAGGTCAGACGCAAGTGAAAGTAAAATTTTTTTGGCTGCGTCGGTGTTACCAGTCTTAAATTCAATTTCAGCCCTGAGCAAAAATGCTTCATAAAAATCTGACTTCACCTTATCAGCATTCGCCAATTGCAATTTCGCATCATCAATACTGCCGTTGTACAAAGCGTACCGCCCGCGCACCACTAAGCCAAGCGGCAGGTTGAAAGCATCGATGCGCTCAAAAAAAACGAAGAGCGGCATGTCTTTCTTCTCAGCAGCTTTATAAACCGCCTCATATAAATTCGCCTTCAACGTTTCGGGCATTTCATCTTCGCGATAGATTCCAGTCAGGCGCATATACATGCCAGCGGCGGGCACCCATGCTTCACGCTGCTTGAATTCCTGCGCGGCATTGATAAAGAATGGTTTATTCGTTGGTCCCGCCAAATTGGCAGCCTGCGCCAGCTCTTCGGTCGCTGGCCCAACTTGCCCGTTATCCCACAGCGCCAATGAAAATTGCAAATGAGCATTCGGGTCGCCAGGGTTTTGCTTCACTGCCTCACGAGCAGACGCCAGCAAAGGCGATTCGTTTTGTGCAGGCGGCGGCAACTGTGTATTTTCTTCAACAGGCAGAGCAGTGGCAGTCACTTCGACAATTGCAGTGGGCGGAACGACCATGGAACGGACAGCGATCCGACGGAAGACAACTACGCCGATCGCACAAAGCAGGATGAGGAACAATCCGCTCCCGATCCACGCCCATTTTAAACTTCGCTTCGGGGCGGGACCTTTAGTGATTTCAGTTTTTGACGCAGCGTCCACGCCTTGAGATTGCACTTCCCTTTTGACTGCGGCGGGTTTCATCGTAATGGACGTTCTCTGCATCGGGACGCCTGACTCAATCCATGCATCTTTGAATGCGCGGATAAGTTCCTCCACCGTCGCATATCGGTCATTGCGTTCCTTGGATAGCGTCTTCAACAGCACCCGCTGGACAGGCTCTGGCACATTTGGATTAATATCCATTGGCAGTGGCAGCGGTGAATAAATATGATCGTGAATAATGGAGAACGGAGTATCTGCACTGAATGGCACCTGCCCCACGACCATCTCATACAGCATCACACCGAATGAGTAAATATCTGTCCCTGCATCGAGTTCTTTTTTGCCCATCGCCTGCTCGGGCGAAATGTATTGAGGCGTTCCCATGATCGAATCGGATGAAAGCGTAGATTCCCCTGCCTGCGCAATCCGCGCCAGACCAAAATCCGCAAGATACATGACACCTTCTTTGGAGAGCAAGACATTGGACGGCTTAATGTCGCGATGTAAAATTCCTTGCTTATGCGCATACCCTAGGGCAGACCCAACCGAGTCTACAACCTGTTCGATTTCCTTTGAACTAAGCGGACCTTGATTCAAGCGTGCCTTGAGGGTATCCCCCTCGATATATTTCATCACCAGGTACGGGCGGGATTCATGCTCAGAGTAATCATAGACGGGCACAATATTGGAATGTTCCAGTTTGGCAACCACCTTTGCCTCACGTTCGAAACGTCCAATAAATGTGCTATCGTCATTAAATGCCTGATGCAGGACTTTGAGCGCAACATAGCGGTCAAGTGCAGCATGATAGGCTTTGAAAACCGTTGCCATCCCCCCCTGCCCAAGCTGCTCGATGATCCGATACGGACCAACATTTTCACCGACTTTGAA
>VGOX01000577.1 GCA_016875755.1 Chloroflexota bacterium | reverse complement strand
TTTCCCATGAAACCCTCTTCTGCCACCGCAATCAGCCATCCGAATATAGCTTTGACACAATACTTGGGCAGCAGGTTTTTATTATTCGGTTTTTCCCATAAAAAGCCTTGAAAAAAATCCTGTACGGGCAAACCGTCTGCATCGAGGCGCTGGAAGGCGAACCCCGATAAACTGCTGCGGACAATGGAACGATTGAGCAAATAGAAGCTTGATTCGTTATAGACGAGTGAAAAGGGGTAGCCATCGGGATATTTCACTGTCGGCGCAACTGGGATGGAGGGTGTGAAAATAAAAGGTTTAGGTGTGGCGGAAAGCGGCGCGGGGAGGGTCACTATTTCGGTCGAGAGTTCCGTTTGCGCAGTGAGAGGCTCCAGCGGCGCGGATGTTTGGGTTGGTGAAGCAGGTTCATCGGTCGGGGTGCGAGGCGGGGTTGATGTCGTCTCCTGCGCTGTGGCTTCGGGTGTTGCAGTGCTGTTGGGGAGAGGCGCAAATAGTGTCGGATTATTGAAATAATAAAAGCCTGCAAGCGCTGCGAGGAAAGTAACGAGTGCGAAAACCCACCAATAGGTTTTCTTTACAACAACTGGCATGGGGTTGGACGCTGCGCCGTCGATCAGAACACGGTCACCGACTTGATGCGCCCCCCAGATGAACGGGATGGCAATGCTGGCTCGAATGGCATCCACAATACTGCCGCTTGAGAGTGGCACCTGCTCGCCTGTGTAAAAGTCGGTGGTCATAATGGTCAGCGGGATTTTGGCATCGGCAAATGTTTTCTCGCCAAATACCTGACGCAGATTTTTCAGCATCAGGCGGTCTGAAACCATCCCGAATTCGTGCCCGAATTTGAATAATTTGGGGAAGACCACGCTCAACAAAGCACGCCAGTTCTTTTCGACCGTTACCTTTTCATTCCACAGCGTTTTTGTGTAATGGATACACTCATCCAGGGAAAATCCAAGTGCCATGGTGGAGGTGTAGAGGCTTCCTCCGCTGCAACCGACCAGCATGTCAATGGGGATGCCTGCGCGGTCAAGCGCTTTCCACAAGCCAAGGGCGGCGCACTTGACCGAACCAGACCCCACTACAAGAGCGACGCGAGGTTTCTTCGTCATGCTGATTACTCAAAGCTCGCGAGGGCTTCATCCACGGTTGCAAAGATCTTGACGATATTGTGAAACCCTGCCATTTTTAGAACTTTATCAATACCCGCCTGCGGAGCCGCCAAACGGAAGTCGCCGCCTACGGCGCGCGCTTCCTTCACGCTGGCAAGAATGGCGCGTAAGCCTGCGCTGCTCATAAATTCAACATTTGCAAAATCCGCAATGATATTGGGGTGGCCGTCGTGGATGTGCTCATTGAACGCCGTGATGACCTGTGCGGCAGTCAGTGCGTCAATTGTCCCTTTGATGGCAATGACATCCACTGTGCCTTTTATAATAGAAATCTCCATTTTCTTTTCTCTCCTCTGAATTATTTTATTTCGCGAACTTTTTGATCAACCGCGTCGTGTTCCCAGTGGGGGAGCTTTCGTACTCGATATCATCCACCGAACTATGGACGAAGAAAAGTCCCAGCCCGCCGATCTCGCGCTCCTCAAGGGATGCGTTGGGGTCAGGTGCTGGCGGCTCTACTGGCTCGAACGCATGTCCAAAATCCGTGATGGTCACGACCAGATCTTCGGTGCCGACTTCCACGCGTAGGATGATCGAGCCAGGGTCCATGCCTGCGTATCCGTGGGTGATGATGTTCGTGCAGATCTCGTCCACGGCCAGTTGAAGGTCATAGATTGCCTGTTCATCCAGACCGGATATGTTCTGGCAAATGGTCTTGACATGGTTACGAAAGGCGGAAAGCGATTCCAATTCTGCCGATAGCGTGATCTGTTGTGTAGTGTCAGCCATACTGCATCCTATTTGTGTCTGAAAATACCATAAAAGTGCTCGAAATAC
>VGOX01000576.1 GCA_016875755.1 Chloroflexota bacterium | reverse complement strand
GCCCGGGGAAGATGGGAATTAGCAGCCCGATCAACCCCATGAACAACACGAATAAAGTGACTACTTCAAATACAACCTGACCGAACAATTCCCAAGAGAAGGGATCCATGAAGTCTCCTTTATAGACAGTAGATCGTGGACGGCAGACCGTTTTTCATCGTCCATGGTCTACTGTCCATCGTCATTTTGCTTCTTATACGGATAAAAACCCGATTCGTTGTACCGCGCTACGGCTTGATGACCTCGATACCGCCCATCCACGGGCGCAGGACTTCAGGGACAACGATCGAACCGTCGGCTTGCTGGTAATTCTCCATTACGGCGATCATTGCGCGTGGCAAACCCAGCCCTGAGCCGTTCAATGTGTGCAGGAACTTCACCTTACCGCCATCGGCAGGGCGATATTTGATATTTGCGCGGCGGGACTGGAAGTCGGTCACATTCGAAACGGACGACACTTCCAGCCATTCGTCACAGCCGGGCGCCCACAGTTCGAGATCGTAGGTCAGCGTTGCGCCAAAACCGATGTCGCCTGTGCATAACTGTTTCACGCGATACGGAATACCCAGCAATTCACAGGTCTCTTCCGCGTCCTTCAACATTTTCAGATGCAGCGCCTCGGACTCTTCGGGCTTGCAGTACATGTACATTTCCACTTTATCGAACTGATGTCCGCGTTTGATGCCGCGCACGTCACGTCCCGCGCTCATTTTTTCTCGGCGGAAGCAGGGCGTATATGCGGTGTACAACTTCGGCAGGGACGCTTCGTCGAGAATTTCATCCATGTGCAAACCTGTCAGCGGGATCTCCGCGGTCGGCACAAAGTACAAATCCTCTTCATGGTCTTTGTAAAGGTTGTCGGCAAACTTCGGCAACTGCCCCGCGCCGTACACCGTGGCGGTCTTCACCATGAACGGCAGGTACTCTTCCTGATACCCCTGCCGAATATGCAGGTCGAGCATCCACGCGATCAGGGCGCGTTGCAGGCGCGCGCCCGCCCCTTGCAGCACGTAAAACCGCGAGCCGGTCAACTTTGTCCCGCGCTCAAAATCTATAATTCCAAGAGCAGGTCCAAGGTCCCAGTGTGGAAGCGGTTGAAAGTCAAATTTGCGCGGCTCACCCACCGTTTTGATGACGATGTTCTCGCTGTCATCTTTTCCGTATGGCGTGCGCGGGTCGGGGATATTCGGCAGTGTGGATGTGAGCCCGTTCAATTCGGATTCGACCTCGCCTACCTGCTTATCCAACGCTGCGATCTGGTCACCCACCTCACGCATCGCCTCGATCTTGGACTGGCGGGCTGCTGCATCTTTCATCTGCCCGATCTCCTTGGAGACCTTGTTCCGCTCCGCCTTGAGCGCCTCCACCTGACTAAGCAGGGTACGGCGCTGTTCGTCCAATTGCAAAATGGCATCCACCGGGGACGCATCCATCTGCCGGTCTGCCAGCGCCTTGCGGACAATATCGGGTGTTTCACGAATAAGATTGATATCGAGCATGTTGCACCTCCGCGTGCATTACACCGTTGACGGTGTTAAATAAAATACGCCCCAATCCGTTTGCAGGACGAGGGGCGTCTCGTGGTGCCACCTGCTTTCGTTGTTGCCATGAGTCCACAGCAACAACCTTTCGGACGCGATAACGGGCGTTCCCGATTCCCTTATGACATTGTCTCTCCGGGAATGACGTGGGCAAAGTGGATTTCATTCCCTGGCGGACCGCCTCGCACATACCAGCAGCTCTCTGAACCGTTGCTGAATTACTTGTCTTTGCGCGTGTCTTTTAAAACTAACAGTCGAGATTATACCAAAGTATATTATAAACCCAGTAGGTTTCTTAGCATCGCATTCAATGGCAGGGCAATCGCATCAAAAATGAGGTAAAAGAGGCTATCTTTCGGAGGTAGCCATGCCCAAGAAACCGTTGGAAGCCATAGAAGAACATTTTGGTAA
>VGOX01000575.1 GCA_016875755.1 Chloroflexota bacterium | reverse complement strand
GAGGGCGCTTCACCGAATGCACTGCTCGAATCGTTCAAGTCCACCGAACGGGCGGTGCTGCTTGGCACCCGCTCTTTCTGGGAAGGCGTGGATGTGCCTGGTGATTCGCTTTCTGTTGTTGTCATCACCAAACTGCCTTTTGACGTCCCCTCTGACCCGATCATCTCTGCGCGTTCCGAACTCTACGAAGACCCCTTCAACGAGTATTACCTGCCCGAATCCATTCTCAAGTTCCGCCAGGGATTTGGCCGTCTGATCCGCACTGCATCTGACAGAGGCGTGGTCGCCATCCTCGACCGTCGCGTGCTAACCAAGCAATACGGGCGGATGTTCCTTGAATCGCTGCCGCAATGCACGGCTCGTCAGGGACCTGTGGCTGGTCTGGCAAAGATGGCTGGTCAATGGCTGGGAACATTGTAGGAACTGTCATAGATAGAACGAAGGCTGGCTATTGAATGCCAGCCTTCGTTCTATCTTGATTGAAATTTATTCAGGTTACAATTTTGGCAACACGATCGACTGCTGCTTTTGATATTTCCCTTTTTTATCTGCATACGAAATTTCACACGGCTCGTCTGCTTCAAAGAACAAAACCTGCGCCAACCCTTCATTGGCATAGATCTTCGCGGGCAAAGGCGTGGTGTTCGAGATCTCCAACGTCACAAACCCCTCCCACTCAGGCTCGAACGGCGTCACATTGACGATGATCCCGCAGCGCGCGTACGTCGACTTGCCCAGACAGACCGTCAACACATTGCGCGGAATGCGGAAATATTCCACCGTACGAGCCAGCGCAAAGGAATTCGGCGGCACGACGCACACATCCCCAACAAAATCCACCATTGAATTGGTATCAAAATTCTTCGGGTCAACCGTTGCCGAAAATACATTTGTAAAGATCTTGAACTCATTGGCGACCCGCACATCATATCCGTACGACGAAACTCCATAGGAGATCACCCCATTCCGTACCTGGTTGTCCACAAACGGCTCGATCATTTTATGCTCGAGCGCCATCTTTCGTATCCAATGATCTGGTTTTAGTCCCATTTCTCTTCTCCTTGAATTTTGGTATCGGTACAGTCCGCACGATTTTATAACAAAACTGAAAACCTGTCGTCGCAATATTTTCGAATATAATAGCCGCCACGGTCCACAGACCAATCCCACATATTACGAGGTAGTAGTAATGAAGAAGTTTGTTGATTTTCTAAGTAATGAAGTGTTTCTTGGCACATTGATCGCATTATTGAGTGTATTTACCGCCGTTGCAAGCTATCAAGGGGCAATGGCAGATTCAGAACAGAACAAATATGAAATTTTGGGAATGCAGTTCTTGAATGACGGCAACGCCGAATACCTGACCACCAACCAGTTGATCTCCCAGGATTATTCCTATTTCGATAACTGGTACCTGAATATTGATGAGCGGCCTGAAATCGCAGAGTACTACGAAGGCGATTTCTCCCCCGCCCTGCAGGCTGCCATCGCCCGTGATAGCGTATGGGACGAGGCCTATTACGAAGAAATGTACGAATATCCCAACAGCCTTTTCGATGAATCAGACACAAACTTTGAGATCGGATCCCAGTGGGATGAACGCGGCGACCAACTCCAGCTCGTCATGTTGATCATGGCGCTCGGCCTTGCTCTCGCGGCGTGGGGCTCTCTGCTCCCAGGGGAAAGCAACATGCGCAAAGCATTTGCCTTCTTTGGCTTACTCGCCTTGCTTGCAGGTTTAATCACCTACTTCCTTCTTGTCCCAACCGTTGTTGTATAATTTTCACCAATAAAAAGAGCGGACGCCTCATCAAACGTCCGCTCTTTTTATTGGTGAGTCCTCTGCAAGAAGCCGTTCATTAATAGCCAAAACTTGGGCTGAAAACCAGCCGGGAGCGTAGCCAGCGCGCCGAAAAAACGAAAAAAGAAACCACGGCGGCGGGTGCTGCGTCGT
>VGOX01000574.1 GCA_016875755.1 Chloroflexota bacterium | reverse complement strand
AAATGGGCTACTTTTTAATAATAAAGTGGTCCCCTTTTAAATAATAATTTTAATCTTTCTTTTTTCAAGGTGGGCACCTTTTCGATAATAAATTGGGCACTTTTTAACTTGTAAAAAACAGTCTTGGATTTGAAATCCCATTATCGCGGACATCGATATGTCGCCGAGACAATAAAATTACTTCCGCAGAAACCTGATGCCATTTTATTGGCTGAGATTTTCGAGCAAATTGCCCGTTTGGGCATGGTTCATCCCGCTTTTGAACCAGTTTCTACCGCCTAATTGGCGATGGTATTGTCCATTCTCTATCATTATAATTCCGAAAGAAGGCAAGTGAAAGTAGTAGTTTCAATGTAAGTCAATTGTAATGTTTTTGACGAATTGATAAAACCACCTTACAATCCTGAATGGTCAAGGAGAAAATTATCATGGAAGAATTTGTCATTGAAGGTGGGGTTCCCTTAAGCGGCGAGGTAACCCCGTCTGGAAACAAAAATGCAGCCCTGCCCCTGCTTTCCGCCTGTTTGTTGACGGAGGAACCAGTGGTGCTTCATAATATTCCGCAAATTCGAGATGTACTTGCCATGCGCAAGCTGCTCGAAAGCCTGGGTACGGTCTTTGAAGAGGTCGATTCGAACACATGGAAGATCACCACCCGCGATTTGACCGCCTCGCACCTGGACCCTGATCTGTGTCGTCGGATCCGGGCATCCATCCTCATTGCTGGTCCTGTGCTTGCCCGTGCTGGTGAAATTCGCCTCCCGCCCCCTGGCGGAGATGTGATCGGTCGGCGTCGCTTGGATACGCACATTCTAGCTCTGCGGGCTCTTGGTGCAACAATTAATTATGACCGCGTTTTCGATATCCGCTCGCCGGGTAGATTGCAAGGCGCAGATATTTTGTTGGATGAAGCGAGTGTAACCGCCACAGAAAATGCAGTGATGGCGGCGGTTCTTGCAAAAGGTGTCACAAACATACGCAACGCTGCATCCGAGCCGCATGTGCAGGAATTATGTAATTTCCTTAATATATTGGGGGCGCAGATCGATGGAGTTGGCTCCAACACCCTTCATATTACAGGCGTGGAGAGATTACACGGCGGGGAATATACGATCGGACCAGATCTGCTGGAAGTGGTTAGCTATATCGGTGCAGCCGTTGTGACACGCGGTAGTATTCGTATTCATAATGCGGGAGTGCAGCATCTCGAAATGGTGGGGCAAGTCTTTCATCGTTTCGGTGTTCACTGGCAGGTGGAAGGCAGTGATATTGTTGTCCCTTCCGAGCAATCACTAACCGTCCTTTCAGATCTCGATGGTGCGGTCCCTGAGATCAAGACCAATGTTTGGCCAGCTTTTCCAACAGATCTGACTAGTATTGCCATTACTGTAGCGACTCAGGCATCTGGCTCTGTGTTGTTCCATGATTGGATGTTCTCGGGGCGCATGTACTTCACCGATAAATTGGTGGGTATGGGCGCGCGGATCATTTTATGTGACCCCTATCGTTGCTTGGTGCAGGGACCAACTCGTCTATACGGTGAGAAATTGGAAAGTCCTGACATTAGGGCGGGCATGGCTTTGCTATTGGCAGCGCTGGCTGCTGATGGAACGTCGAATATCAGAAATATCGTCCAGATCGAACGTGGCTACGAACGTGTGGATGAAAAATTGAAAAAATTAGGCGCGCGGATATCCCGCGCAAGTGAGTAACAAAAAAGAAGCCGCCATTTGGCGGCTTCTTTTTTGTTGTGCGCCCAGCATGGGCGTTGGCTAGAGGGTGAAAGACCCTTATGGAGGTTGATTGCACCAACCATTAGCGGAAGGCAAGGGCGTTGTCGCGAGGCAGGGTCTGGAGGAAGCCGGAAGCAAAACTGCGGTTTGAGGAATACGAAGCACGTAAGAGGCTATCCAAGTCGGGCGAGTTGGCAACAAGCAGCGAAGCCCAATGCAATCAAGGACTTGGGGAGTAAACGT
>VGOX01000573.1 GCA_016875755.1 Chloroflexota bacterium | reverse complement strand
TGGCGGCGCTAATCAATGCGGGTTGTTGGTGTTTGGTGTTTTTTCTGAACATGCGTTGATTGTATTAAATTTTTTCGGTTTTGACGAGGGTTGCTACCCTTTTTGCAGTGGAGTCAGAAGTGTATTTCGACAATGTTAGATTTCGGAAGGGCAATTCTTCAAAGTCATCCCAGCCTCTTATTAGGTCAGCGGCCGTTTATGCTAGCGGTCTGTACCACATGCACCAAAACAAAAAACCACCGTAGCGGCAGAATAGCTATTTCAAAAATGGGTTTATACAATCTACCGGGCTGGGACGCGGCACAAAGAATTTCAGGTTATTCGTGCCCAATGACTCAGCAGGCTTGTAATAACACAAAATCGGCACACCCACATAACGCACCCAGGCTGCATCTTCCTCCATAAACGCGCCGCGTTTTTGGGGGGAATATTTTTGGCCTTCGACAACGATCACAGAAAAACGATATGCTGCCAGATCGGCATAGAACTGCTCCAGATACATGCGGTTGCGAGACATGGCCATTTCCATCAATTCGGTTTGCTCATATTCAGCGATCAGCGGCACACCGCTCACATAGCCAAACGTCAACAGTTGGCGCTCGGTTACGAACAATACTTCGCCGCCATTTTGTACGGTTTCCACCGCCACTTCTTCGATGCGTTGAACATCCGCTTCAACCTTGGCCTGGTCATAGGAATGGGAACGCCCAAACTGGGGAAGCGCAAACCCAAGCGGAATGAGCAAGGCTGCAAACACCACAGCCCATTGGACAGTTCCGCGCGTCCACGGCGCTTCATTCTCCGCCGATACCTGTCCTGCCCAAAAAGCAGTGACCAACACTGACAGTAGTACCAGATATGCGTCCATGTTGTGCAGGTCACCGCCGCCGCCGATCTTGGTACTGACCACTGCCCCGCCCACAAACAGGATCAATAACATAGCAACCAGAGCAAGCCAGCGCAAAGGGTGAAGCGTGGATATTTGTCCGCGTGTCATTTGATGGATTGCAATGAACAATGGCGCAGAGACCAGCACAATACCGGGCAAAATTCCGAGTGCGAATGTGTCATTTGGAAGCAGGCGGCTCCAGATCAGGTCAGATGTAAAGCTGGAGCCAAAAGCAGAAATATCCACATTGCCTGAAATTTGAATATAAACAAATTGAGCAAGAAGCGCAGCAAACAATCCGCTCACACCCCAGATAAAAGGCGTAACCCAATATCGCCAACCCCTGCCGTTCAGCGGCGTTTCAAGCAGGTAGAACGTGATCGCCAGCATTGCAGGGACGGGGAACCAATTCACACGGCTGACGCCCGCCCACAACGAAGCAAGGACGATGAACACCAGCGAACGCCACGGATGTTTCACTGATACGCCTGCAAGGATCAAGATCACGCAGACGTGCAGGTGATAATACACAGCCCCTTGAAAGAAATATAAAAACGCCCAGGCAGCCGCCAGAAACAAAGCTCCATTGCCCAGCTTCATCCGTTTTGCGAGGAGGAATGCGGAGGCGGCTGTCAACCCGATCCATAAAAGTGACTGCCACAAGCGATGAACCCAAAGCGGCAAGCCCTCGAACAAAAAGGGCAGTGATAAAAGCATATAACGCGACGGATGCAGGAAGGGATACGGGAGGGTAAGGTCATATAACGATTCGGCGAAGAATAGCGACGCGTAGTAATGCCGTCCCGTCTCGGAGTATCCGATCGATAGTGGGTCAGTGGAGACAATGCTGAGAATGCCCGTCACCTGATAGATAACACCCTGCGCCAGAAAAACGAAAGCGAGCCCAGCCTGCCACGAGAATCTTCCTCCGCCCGCAAGCCGCATCCCAAAGGATTGAAACAACCCCGCCCAGAGAAATACCCAAAAGAGCGGCATCAATTGCGGCAGGAAACTTCCAAACACATAAAAACGCACACCCCATAAAAGTAGAAAGCCGAAAATGATCAGCGCAATTCCAACTACAACTTGCATGGATCGGGATATT
>VGOX01000572.1 GCA_016875755.1 Chloroflexota bacterium | reverse complement strand
AACGGTTTGGGTTTCGACATCGTAGAGTTGCCCCATCATCTTTTGCGTCAGCCAAACACTCTCTTCGGCATACACGGCCTCCACGCCCCCCCGCCCGGTGGCAGCTACGAAGGTCAAGTATTCCGCCGCCGATGAGCGGACGAGGGAAACTTCGTGCTTCTTACCCTTGGTCATGCTCACGCCTCCCCGTCGAACAGCGATTGCTGGCCCGGCTTGGGCGGATCCGCTTTTTCCATTGTGGGCAGGTTCTCCACCTGCAAGGAGTAATCGTCGTGACCCCATTCGCAGCGCGACAGCACCTGCTTGGGAATCTTCTTCACCGTCAGATTGGGGTAGGCGTCTGCTTTGGCGCGGAAGGCGGTGCATAGCACCAGCAGCGACCGATCCGAACCTACCTCATCGGAGAGCTGCTGCAACTGCTCATGGGTCAGGCTGGCCGTGGTGACATAGACGAAATCCCGCTCCGTGGAGTGGCCGTGCTGCCAATACACCGCGTCCGACGGCGCGTAGCTGAAGCCCTCCAGCTTGCACAGCGCCTCGGCCAGCATGGCGGCGTTGTAGTCGTGATTGATGACCCAGTTTCCCCACTTGTCCTTTTCCAGCAGCGAGGGCGCCAGGCGGTAGTAACGGAAACCGCCGCCGCCTGCCCATCCCGAGGCGGACGTAATTCCTCGGGGGTCCATGCCATCGATTACGTTGCGCATTCTCGGTGCTATATGAGTAAGACAATGATCTCCGAGTTCGACCATAATCCACCGACGGCCCATTTTGTGTGCGACTGCACCGGTTGTACCTGAACCAGCAAATGAATCCAGAACCCAATCACCACGCTCAGTGGACATATCGATAATTCGGCGCAATAGCTGCTCTGGTTTCTTGCTACGAGGAAAATCGACACCGCCCTCATTCGCAATGTCCGCCTTTGGAATCTCCGTATGTGTCCAGACATTTGTGATGCTAGATGACTTCGTTATCTGTCCATCCGACAGTTCCGATGTATCTTTCAACCACGCGAAAAGCTCGGCATTATGATAATAAAGGGTGGTTAGTTTTCCTTCGTGCTTGCCGCGGCTGGGAGTGTAGTCAACGGTATATAGATGGCTCTTGTCCATCATTGAAACCAAGTCTCTTTGAAACTGGTTTTCTTTCTGAATCTGGTTTGTTCTGAAGAGATATTCGAATTTATCGGCGAACTCTGCTCGAATCTCATTTTCGCGCTCTTCGAACTTGGCCAGAGAAATGGTTTTTATTGAAAATCCAGTGTGCTTGTAGACCTGCACCAATTCGCCGTTTGATTTTGATTCGAATTCTCGAACGAGGGTTCGCTCCCCTAGATCCACAAGCGCCTTGTTATATCTTTTCATAGTCTTCCCATCAAGTAGCTGATGGGACAAGACACGTCGCAGCGGAAGTTGATTCTTCTTATATAAAAGAATGCTTTCGCCCGTGCTAACGACAAACCCTCCGAGACCTAAACCCGCAGCGCCAGAGCGCTCATAGGTAATGTGGGAAATAAAATTTTGCCGCCCAAATATTTCATCCAAAATCACTTTGCAATAGTGAACTTCATTGTCATCAAGCTGAATCCAGAAAAGACCGTCGTCAGACAATAGTCGGTGGAGGATGACGAGGCGATCGCGCATAAGTGAAAGCCATAGGGAATGTTCCAGTCCATCATCGTAATGTTCAAATGCCTGCCCTGTATTGAATGGCGGATCGATGTAGATGCACTTCACTTTCCCCGCAAACTCCGCCTCCAGCGCCTTCAACGCCAGCAGGTTGTCGCCGAAGATCAGCCGGTTATCGAAAAAGTCGGCGCTAGTGAGACGGCGCTTGGCGTGATACGACCTCGCCGGGTCTTCCAGCAGGATGCGCGGCTCCAGCCGAGGCCGGTTCTCCTTCCCGATCCAGGTGAGTTCGAGTTTTTGCTTCTTACTCATTTGAGACGCTTGGTTGTAGGCAGTTGTTTCATGCTGCGGCTTTCGAGCAAGGAGCGCATCT
>VGOX01000571.1 GCA_016875755.1 Chloroflexota bacterium | reverse complement strand
CCATACCCATAAAGACCATACCCGCCAGAAAAAGCGAAAAGGAATGGATGGCAATTGCGTAGAAAGTCAGGCTTGAGCCGAAAATGCCAATGCTCAAACCTGCGGTCAACCCGCCGCGCCGACCAATGGCGTCGAAGACGTATCCCCACATGAACGCCGAAAACGCACCCGCCAGCAAATAGACTGCCGTCGGCACGCCTGCCCAATCCGCATGTCCGCTAAGTTCCTTGCCGACAATGGAGTTGAGAGTCGCCGCCGCAATGAACCCCGCCGAGGCAAGGGATTGTTGGGCAAAGAGGATACCTGTAATTTTTCGCGCAGCAGATTCGAGATTGGTCACTAGTGTTTTCCTTTGGATGAAATCAGGCGCGATTATACAACTTTAACAAAAAACGACCCTGAGCCGAAACTCAGGGTCGCAACTAGCAAACTAACTACCAAACACCTTACTTCTTCTTGCTCTTCTTCTCAGCCTTCTCTTCACGTCCCATCGCATCCATGATGGCAACGGAAGCGATCTGCACGATGGCATTTACATCGTCACCTGTCTGCAAGACATGCACGGGAGCGCCAACGCCGAGCAAAATGGGACCGATTGCCTTCGCATTACCGAGACGTGCCAGCAGTTTATAGGCAATGTTCGCCGATTCAAGCGACGGGAAGACCAGTACATTCGCATCCTTCACCGCGCTGAACGGATAGCGTTCTTCGATGATCTCAGGCATCACAGCCGTATCCGCCTGCATTTCACCGTCTACCTGCAAATCAGGTCGGCGGGATTTGACTAATGCCACGGCCTTGCGGACCTTGTCCGAGAGCGGGTGAGGCGTGGAGCCAAAGTTTGAGAACGAGAGGAACGCCACATGCGGGTCGATCTCCAACTTCACTGCATAGTCCGCAGCGAGGCAGGCGATTTCCGCAAGGTCTTCGGCGGTCGGGTCAATGTTGACCGTGGCATCTGTAAAGAGGAAGACCTTGTCTTCCACGATCATGATGTAGACACCCGCTGCCCGGGTCGCGCCAGCAGCCGTATGGTGGATCTGAAGCGCAGGGCGGATCACTTCGGGGTAGTCATAGGTCAAGCCCGAAACGAAGGCATCCGCATCGCCCATCTTCACCATCATCGGTCCGAGGATGTTCGGGTCGAGCACTTTCTTATGCGCATCACCTGCCATAACACCTTTGCGCTGGCGAATATCATAGAAAGCCTTGGAATATTCCGCCAACTTATCGAACTTGTTGGGGTCAACAATTTCAGGCTTGTATTCCAACCCGAGAGTTTTCAACTGCTCAGCAATAATGCTCTCGCGCCCGATCAGTACGGGAGTGGCAATGCCCTCTTCCTTGATCTGATGCGCCGCACGGATGATCTTCTGCTCTTCGCCTTCTGCAAAGACCAACCGCTTCTTGCCACCCGACGAACGCGCCTTGTTCTGGAAGAAGTAGCGAATCCGCTCACCCTTGCCCTGACGGTACGCCAGTTGTTCCTTATATTCGTCAATATCAATGGTCTTGCGCGCCATGCCCGTCTTCATGCCCATCTCAGCGACGGCAGGAGCCTCCCACAACAACACGCGCGGATCAAGCGGCTTGGGGATAATGTACTCACGCCCAAACTTGATGCTCTCGCCGCCATACGCGCGGATGACTGAATCGGGGACATCTTCCTTTGCCAACGCTGCCAGCGCTTTCGACGCGGCAAACTTCATCTCTTCATTGATCTGCTTCGCACGCACATCCAGCGCACCGCGGAAGATGAACGGGAAGCCCAATACGTTATTCACCTGATTGACATAATCCGAGCGCCCTGTCGCAATGATGACATCCTTGCGGGCTTCGCGTGCCAGTTCGGGCTTGATCTCAGGGTCAGGGTTCGCCATCGCAAAGATGATCGGGTCAGATGCCATGGTCTTCGCCATTTCAGGTGAAAGCACATTCGCCACCGAAAGTCCATAGAACACATCCGCGCCTTGCATGGCATCCGCCAGTGTGCGATGACCCTTGTCA
>VGOX01000570.1 GCA_016875755.1 Chloroflexota bacterium | reverse complement strand
ATTCAAATCGCCTAATGAATCTTTTTCCTTGCGAAAATTCTCACTCATGACATCTCCGTGGATTTTTTTGATTATTTTACACCCTTCCCCGTAAATTGCATGTTTTTTCACAAAAGAGGTAATTTGATACTCTATTCCTGAGATGGACATGGTTATATAATCATTAGGATGCTTCTGCGAATCCGCCAGATTTTTGCCGCCCCCATTTTTAACGATGATGAAAAGACTCGCGCTGCAAGGATTCTCAATGTCTTTGGCTGGAGCGTCATAGGGTTGGTATAGCTGCTTTTCTTCTCACGCCTGTTCACGGGGGAATGGCTTAGCCGTTCTGCAATGTACACCCTGCCGCTGATTGTCATTGCAATATTGGTATCAGGTGTTTTTCTGTTTCGCGGATACGTGCGGGAGTCCGCGATCTTTTCTGTGGTTTTCATCTGGCTTACACTTTCCTATCAGGCATATTATTCCGATGGCTTGCGGGATGTATCCGTTATTGCTTATTTAGCCTTGATTGTGCTTGCAGGGCTTCTGCTTGGCTGGCGCGAAGGCATTCTGGTCAGTGTACTGAGCATTGCAACGATTTGGCTTTTTGCTTTTCAGGAACAGCAGGGGACGCGCCAATTCACCATTGACCCGCCATTTGGTTTTGCCCGCGATCTGACAGCAGTTTTTATCCTGTCTGTCGTGCTTGTATACATCATGATCTACAACCTGAATCGTTCGCTCAGGGAGGCAAAACTCGAATTACAAGAACGCCTGCGAGCGGATGAAAAGATGAAACTGCAGACGCAATACCTGACCGCGCTTCATGAAACCGCCCTGGGCTTGGTCAATCGTCTCGAACTGAATCCACTCCTTGCGTTGATCCTCGACCGCACCAGTGAGTTATTCGCCACCACCCATGTTGGCATCGACTTGATAGATCAGGATGGGGTGTCCCTTCGGCAGGTAATGGGACGAGGCGCGTTTTCCAACCTCAATGGCGTTATTACCGAAAAAGGGAAGGGACTTGTCGGTAAAGTCTGGGAGAGCGGTGAAACCATTCTCACGCAGAACTACAGTGAATATGCACATAAGAATATCGAAGCGGAGAAGGAAGGGTTTGGTGCTGTTATCGGCACACCGCTTAAGTCTGGCCCCACCGTTGTTGGGACTCTGGTCGTTGCACATATTGAGAGACAGAAAAAATTCCAACAAGATCAGATCCTGCTTTTGGAAAGACTTGCTGCGCTGGTTTCAGTCGCCATTGATAATGCCCGCTTGTATGAAGAAGCGCAAAAGGAAATTCTGGAGCGCAAAGCCATGGAACAGGCGCTGCGAACCAGTGAAAGCCTGTTGAGCAAGGTCTTCAATAACAGCAATATCGCCATTTCCATTGTTACCCTCGAAGAGGGTATTTTTATTGAAGCCAATGACGCGTTCTGGCGGCTTTCTGGTCTGTCTTCAGAGCAGGCAATCGGACATTCCTCTTTGGAATTCGATCTATGGTCACAACCTGAAGACCGCGAAAGGTTCGTGCAGGCACTGCTCGAAAAAGCCTCCCTTCAAAACGTCGAAGTCGAATTCCCCTGCAAAGACGGTCCCAACCGCATCTCCCTTGGCTATTACGAATTGATCACGATCAAAGACCAGCTTTGCATTTTGTGCATGTTCTATGACATCACCGAGAAAAAGCAGGTGGAACGCGCATTCAAGGAAAGTGAAGAAAGATTCCGCAAGGTCTTTCAAGCCAGTCCGGTTGCCATTTGCATCACCACCCTTGCCGAGGGACGTCTGTTGGATGCCAATCAAGCCTATTGGCGATTAAGTGGATACGACCCCGAAACATCCATTGGCAAGGCAGCTGAAGAGTTGGACTTTTGGGATTCCATGGACGACCGCCGCATTTTTGTCGAAAAACTAAAAACCCATCACTCGGTTTTCAACCCCAATTATGAATTTTTCGATACCACGCAAAACCTGCACCATGTCAATGCTTTTTATGAACAGATCGAGATCAACGGGGAA
>VGOX01000569.1 GCA_016875755.1 Chloroflexota bacterium | reverse complement strand
TTGTTCTCAATCTGTGGGACACCAATGCCCTGCTTGGTGCGCTGCGCGGCGAGGACGTGGGCACACTCGTCACCGCCTAAATCTCAAAATTTCCATCCAGAAACTTCCCTTTTCTTCGCATATAAAGAAGAAAGGGAAGATTTAGCATCTGTAAGTCTCTCTTTTTTTGCATAAACTATCGTTTATTTCTCATCCCATAGCCTAAAATCCTGTTTTAAGGTATCCTTGTATCGTAATTATTTTTAGGAGGAAGATCGTGAGTAACGACGAAATCAAAGACCTATTGAAAGACGCCGAATCCCGCATGAAAGGCGCGATCCAATCCCTTACCGATGATCTGAACGGTATTCGTACGGGACGAGCCAGCCCTGCGTTGATCGAAAAACTTTCTGTGGAGTACTACGGCACCCCGACCCCGTTGATGAACATGGCATCCATCAGCGTGCCCGAACCGCGCACTCTGACGATTAAACCGTTCGATTCGGGTTCCATCAAGGATATTGAAAAGGCGATTCGCACCTCAGACTTGGGCCTGAATCCCAATTCTGACGGTAAGGTCATACACCTTAACCTGCCCCCATTGAACGAAGAACGCCGCCGTGAACTGGTCAAGCACATGCACCATCGCCTTGAAGAAGCGCGCATTGCAGTCCGCAATATCCGCCGTGATTCGCATAATGACATCCGTGATTACGAGAAGGAAAAACTCATTACCGAAGATGACCTCAAGCGCGGCGAGGAAGATCTGCAGAAATTGACCGACAAGTTCGTGGAAGAGATCGCCCGCCTCGGACAAAATAAAGAAAAAGACATTATGGAAGTCTAATACAATAACGCTTTTTCAGTGTCGTTTTGGCTCTGAAAAGAGTGAACCATATGGCAGAAACCCCCTCCCAAACTCCCCTTGAAAAAGTTCCCCAACACGTTGCCATGATCATGGATGGCAACGGACGTTGGGCGATTCAACGCGGACTGCCGCGTCTTGCCGGCCATAAGGCTGGCACAGAAAATCTGCGCCGCGTCATCCGCTCGACCGTTGAATTTGGAATCAAATACCTGACCATTTATGCCTTTTCAACGGAAAACTGGGGACGTCCGCCTGAGGAAGTGCAGGGGTTGATGTTCATCCTTCAGGATGTGATCGACCGTGAACTGGGCGAGTTGCACAAAGAAGGTGTGCAGTTGCGTCACATTGGTCGGCTTGAACGATTGGACCCGAAGATCCAGCAAAAGGTACTGCAGGCCATCGAACTGACAAAGAACAACGATAAACTCGTTCTCAATGTCGCTTTTAATTATGGCGGGCGTGATGAGATTGTCTGTGCCATTCAAAAGATCATCAAGGATGGCATCCCTGCTGAAGATGTGACCGATGAAATGGTTAACAAATACCTGTTTACTGCAGGTGTGCCCGACCCTGATCTCATCATCCGTACCTCAGGCGAGTTGCGCGTAAGCAATTTCCTGATCTGGCAGGCGGCTTATTCTGAATGGTATATCACCCCAACATTCTGGCCCGATTTTGATAAAGCCGAATACCACCGCGCACTGGAAGCATTTGCCAACCGTGACAGGCGGTATGGAAAGGTATCTTCAGGGGAATTACAGGAAACCAATGCGTAGAAGACTGATCACAGCACTTGGATTAGCCGTAATAGGACTGCCCGCCATTATTTTTGGCGGCGTCTTTTATTTTTTGTTGATGGGAACGTTTCTTGTTGGTGCCGCATGGGAGTATGTACATTTATTCCGTGCTGTTAAGTTTGACCCTAACATAATCGTCACAATAGGCGGCGTTGCGGCGATTAGTATCACACGCATGTTCTTCCCGCAGTATTCGCAGCCTGTCCTGGCTGCCGTCATTCTTCTGGCGATGACCGTACATTTGATCGCATATGAGCGTGGACGTGACCAGTCCGCGCTTGATTTTGGGGCGACCATTGGCGGCGTCGTATATATCGGCTGGATCGGTGCGTATTTGTTCGACCTGCGCAATATTCCCGAAGGCG
>VGOX01000568.1 GCA_016875755.1 Chloroflexota bacterium | reverse complement strand
AGTTAGGGCAGGCCCAAACGTTGACTGGCTTGCTTGCAGAGACTTACACCGTAATTTATATACCATTCGTTCAAGGCATCGCTGGAGGTGACTCCGCTGATGGCGTCGCTGTAGATCGGCGCGCCATATTGGACATAGCGTTTCGTTTGAGCTGACCATGTCCATTCGCCGCGCGGGATGATGCCAATGCCGCCGTTGTAACCTGCCATTGCAAGGCGTGCATCTCCATTGGCGGTCTCCAGTGAACGGACGAGGTAGGCGAGTCCGCGGGCAGCGTTGGTATCGGGGTTGTAGGGATTGTCGGATGCGCGAAAGTGATACGGCATGACTTGGAACAGCCCCATTGCGCCAGCACTGGAGAGGGCGCGCGGGTCGCCGCAGGATTCGATTTGCATGATGGTGGCAACCAGGTTCGGGTTAAGTCCCGAGGCGGACGCCCACGCGGAGATCGAATCTGCCCAGTAGAGAACTTCCCTGCGAAAGATGGGAGAAATGCCTGTTGGGTTGGTATCGGGCGTGGATTCCAAAAGAGGCGCTTGTATGATTTCAGCCGTTTGGTTTGCAGGGAGTGGGCTGATATCCCAAGCGAAGGAGGCGAGGAAGAGGCTGGTGAGGATGACCACCAGTGGTACGAAGGCAAAACCAGATAAACAGCCGCTCCCTTCATCTTGCGGGGTCGCGGCTGTTTGTTGATAGGTCTTTGTTGTGCGAGCGCGGGGCATGTGTAGTTTCTCTTTTCTAGGTCTAATAGACCGGGCTCGAAATAGGTTGTAGTGCGACATTTATGTCGCTGTTGATTCTACGCGTTGTAACGGCGGTCACCGCCTTCGGTGTTGTTGCGGGCTTCGTAGGAGACAGGGTGATAGGTGGGTTCAGGCGGGACGAAGGAAGTCTGTTGGGATTGCACAGGTTTCGGCGCAGGGAGGAAGTTGTTGTTATTGGATGAGGAAGCCGAATTGACTGGGCGGTTGATCTGTGAAGCGGGGCGCAGCACAGGTTGGTTGGACGGTTGATTGTAGGATTGTTGATTGTACGACTGCTGGTTGTAGGAGCTGGCAGAGCGCGGTGTGGGGGATTGATAGGTCTGCGGGCGCGGCTGCGGTGGGGGATTGTACTGGCGCGGATAGGAATTCTGCCCAGCTTGTGCTGTGGTAAAGAGACGGTCACCTGCAAGGGAGAAAGTGCCGATGATGAGCAAACGTACAAGCCAGACCATGGCAGCGACGAAGATCGGCACGGCTTTGGTGAGGGTGGCGGCACTCATGGTGGCGGTTCCTTGAATGTTCCCATTTTGAGCGATGGCAACCGAAACGCCCCACCAGGTGAGCATGGCGTTGAAGCCTGCGGCAAGCACCCATGCGCCAAAGAGATAATAGACTTCGGCGGGCTCGTTACGGCCTTGTTCGGGGGTGAAGATGCGGGCAATGCCTGCAAAGTCGATACCGCAGAAGGCGATGGCGAGGATGGTGGACCATTTCATGCCAGCGAAGGCAAGGTCACCAAGCATGTCATGCAGAGCATATTGGGTGGTGCTAAAGTTGAAGATTTCAAAAGCGAGCAGGGCTGCGATGATCATGGCGCCCCATGCTGCGCCTCGATTGAACTGACGGTTGTGGATAATGCTGTTCCACAGGCGGTTCAGACCATCCCCAAGCGGACTACGGCGGTATGTACTCATTTCGACCTCCTTGTCGAATAATATAGAACGTTTGTTCTAGATGTTGATGAGATTATAGAACTCTTGTTCTATTTTGTCAAGAGGGCAAAGTCAGAAGGGTGGGCGTCAGTTTTTTGAAAACTGAGTAGTAGGGAGGAATTTTGCTTTACCAATCGGAGAACGACGCCAGGGGTGATTAGGGGCAGGAATAGAAGATTTGTGTGGCAAGGATGTACTAGAAGGAACGGGCAGGACAGGAATGGCTTGCGGCAAAACAGGTGACTGAATGACTTGGGCTATGATGGGAGGTTGAGGTAATTTTTGGAGGGAGTCATTCTTGTGTTTTTGGTGAAGTTGAGCGCG
>VGOX01000567.1 GCA_016875755.1 Chloroflexota bacterium | reverse complement strand
GCCGCCGTGGTTTCTTTTTTCGTTTTTTCGGTGCGCTGGCTACACTCCCGGCTGGTTTTCAGCCCAAGTTTTGGCTATTAAAGAACGGCTTCTTGCAGAGGACTCACTGAATATGGACATCCGCCCCTACCTCACCCGCAATGTGATCTTCGGCACGCTTGGCGTTGCAGGGACATTGCTCCTCATTACGCTCATCACCATCGGCTGGACATCTCCCCGCTTCTCTCCGGACGTGGGGTTTGCTCCTGCTGACCTGACCATGATCCCCGCCCCGACCCATACCCCCGCCGCCACCATCCCCCCCACAGCAGACCCGAATGCCACGCCCAGCTTCGACCCAAACAGCATCCACATTGACGGCTATGTGCAAATCAGCGGCACCGGCACAGATGGTTTGCGCATCCGCTCTGCGCCAGGACTGAACAGCAACACTGTCTTCCGCGGCGAAGAATCAGAAACCTTCCTCGTCAAAGACGGGCCACAGGAAGCAGATGGGTATGTTTGGTGGTTTCTGGCTGCATCGTATGACGATACACGCACGGGCTGGGCCGCCGCTGATTTTCTGGCAGTTGTGCCTTCACCGTAATTTTTGACTATCATCCCTCTTCCATTAAGGGAGAAGGAAACGAAAAGGAATATCTATGCCTGAAAAACCGACCAATGTCACTGCCAATAAAAGTAAACGCGAATTCACCGTTACATGGGATAGCGGACACGTCAGCAAATATCCATTCGGATTGCTGCGAGCTGCCTGCCCCTGTGCCTCCTGCCGGGGCGGACATGAAAACATGAAGTCCGAGCCTGATGCGGAAGTGTTCACGAAACAACTGGAAGATTCCCCATCCACACAGGTTGCCAACGTCGTTGCCACAGGCTCCTACGCCCTCACCATCGTCTGGGAGGATGGTCACGATTACGGTATTTACAACTGGCATTATCTGCGGGCGTTATGTCCGTGTGCAGAGTGCAGAGCAAAGACACAAGGATAAAAAGAGAGACTGGTCAAAAACCAGTCTCTCTTTTTATGTTAAGGCGTTCGGGTTGGTGTGGGGGTACGTGTGGCTGTCGGGCTCACCGCAGACGTAGGTGTACGTGTTGCCGTGGCAGTGGTACGCGGCGTCAGCGTGGCGGTTGGAACTTTCGGTGTGGGCGTTGAGAAACCCAATTCCTTGAGGTGATCCAGTGCATCCTGACGCATTTCAGGCGTCATAACATCTTCATCCATGGCAAGCAGGTCATTCCACGATTTGATCGCATCACGGATCTCGTTACGGTTCGCCTGAACCAGTGCGCGCCAGTACAATGCCAGCGCTTCTTCCTCATCCGTTTGTGCAATCGACTTCATCGCCTCCACTTGCAGGAAAGCGCTGCCAAATTTCTCCTGCAAATAGTATCCCCGAGCCAGCCCCACGCGGGCGATGAAGAGTTTATCGTCATCCTGCACAGCAGTTTCGAGGTCGCCCACTGCTTCATCAACATCTCCCAGTTCCAAATGGGAAAGTCCGCGATAGACGTAGAACCTGCGCAAGCCAGTGCGATTAAGCGTCGTGGCTTTGTTCATCGCATCGACTGCAAGTTTGTATTCGTCCAATTCATAATAGGCCTGTGCCAGACGGGCAAAAGACAGGGCGTCTTCGATTTCAAAAGTTGTGTACACCCGCAGTGACTCTGCCGCACGGGCGTAATCTTCTTTGGCAATATACAAGTCACCTAAAAGTTTATAGGATGAGAGATTGGTAATATCCTGGGAATAATCCAGTTCTGCATATTCCAATGCTTTTTCTTCATCTGCAGATGCAAGATAAACACTGGCGTACACCAAGTTCACTTCCGGTGAACCTGGCATGAGTTGTTCAGCAAGTTCAAGCGCAACGAACGCGTCTTCAAATTCTTCGCGCAAGGGGGTGCGTTTCATTTGAGTTGAAAGTCAAGCATCACTCTGGTAAAGTGAGTTTGAGCAAACGACTTCAGGAGAAACGCCATGACTTTCAACTCACAAGAGATTATACAGGACATACGCGCAGAATTT
>VGOX01000566.1 GCA_016875755.1 Chloroflexota bacterium | reverse complement strand
GGCATTCCACTTGCCCACGCTGGAATTACACTATCAAGCCACGACAAACTCCAAATCTTTGTTTGTAAAGTGCGGAGTTATTCTTTTACAAGCCCTAAGTGTTAATCGCTGCTTTTTTTTATTCTCTAAAGATCTTCGAGTACGCCTCGGACGTTTTCATCAATTCGTCATGCGAACCGCTGGCAACGATGCGTCCCTTGCGGAAGACGATGATCAAATCTGCCCAGCGGATCTGTGAAAGGCGGTGCGTGATGATGAAGGTCGTGCGTCCCTTGGCGGCGTTGGAGATGGCGCGTTGGATCTTGTCTTCGGTGGCTGAGTCGATGGCGGAGGTGGAATCATCCAGCACGAGAATGTGCGGGTCGGTGAGAAATGCCCGAGCGAGTGCGATGCGCTGTCGTTGTCCGCCTGAGAGAGTCACGCCGCGTTCGCCGACTGTTGTTTCGTAGGTCTGGTCAAAATCCAGAATGAAATCATGTGCCTGCGCGGCAATCGAAGCAGCGATCACTTCCTCGCGGGTTGCGCCTGGTTTGCCGAAGGCGATGTTATCGCGCAGGGAACGCGAGAAGAGAAAAATATCCTGCTCGATGATGGAGATCTGCTCGCGCAGGGATGCAAGATTCCAATCGCGCACGTCCACACCATCCACAAACACTTGCCCCTCAGTGACATCGTAGGTGCGGTTGATCAACTTGGCAAGGGATGTCTTACCCGCACCCGTCTGCCCGACGATTGCCACGGTTTGCCCGGGCTTGACCTTGAAGGAAATATTTTCGATGATGTTTTCGGCAGCCGATGGATATTTGAACGAGACATTGCGAAACTCGATCTCACCGCGCAGTTCCGAGGTCTGGCCTGAGGTGTTCTGGTCCAGCAGGGTTTCACGTTGAATGAGTTCCAAAATGCGGCGGGCGGAGGAAATTCCTGAAGAAATTTGCGAATAGGCGAAGGTGGATGTGAAGGTCGGGAAGCCGAGCAATTGCAGCATGCCAAAATAAGCCACCACCGCACCAACATTGATCAGACCCGCGCGGAAGAGCAGCAGCGCATGTACCAGACCGCCTGCGTAGGCAAGCCCCAACAGGAGCATGGCAACATAACGCGCCTCCAGATCACCTTGAAATACAAAGATGTTCCGCACCTTGCGGGCATTGGTGGCGAAACGATCCACTTCGGCTTCTTCCTGCGCCGCACCTTTCATGATCTCCACGCCATCGAGCGACTCGGAGAGATGAGTGTTCATCTGCCCAAAACTGGCGCGGACTTCATCTGTCACCGGTGAAAGTTGCTTGAGATAACGTGCCAGCGCAACAAAATAGAAAATGGTGAACAGCAGCGGCGTCAACACCAGCGACGGATGATAGCGCGGTCCAAAGAACAGCGGCATGAGAATGAACATGAACGAACCGACCACCAGATTAACACCCGGGCTGAACATGTAGTTCACCTCGCGCACATCATTGGTGGCGCGCGCCATCGTATCACCCACAGGCTGAAGATTGTGGAAGGTCATGCTCTTGCCAAGCAGGGACAGATACAACTCATCACGGATGTCACGTTCCATCTTTTGCGCGAGCAGTTCCGCACCGAAGTTACGCCCAAGCTGAAGCACGCCGCGCACGATCTGCGAAACACCGATAGTCAAAGCAAGCGGCAACAACACCGAAGTGTCCGGTGGACTTTCCAACATCGCATTGAAGGCGTCACCGGTCAACACCGGTACCACCACCGCCAACACGGCATTTCCGATCGCGCCGATCACGAGCATTGCCACGATCCAAAGATACGGGCTGACATGTGAAAAGATCCATTTCACCGGGCTCGAGTGGTCATATTTATTTGTTCGATGCAGGGTAAATTCTGCGGGGGTATTAAGAGCGGTCATAGAACAATTGTACCAGTACTGAAAAATGACTCCACTGCAAAAAGTATATGACAAACCCCGTCCGAATGCAATTTTACACAATTGGCGAAAAAATTAATATAATGGGAGCAGCCCAGCGCCAAACGAGGAAAGAATGTTCAGGAAA
>VGOX01000565.1 GCA_016875755.1 Chloroflexota bacterium | reverse complement strand
CGAAACGCATTTGCAACGCGAGCGTGATGACAGGTGCAGGCACATCAAGGTCAATGGATTCGAAGACCGTCCAGCGTCCTTCGCCAGAGTCCGCGACCCAGGGTTTGATGTCTTTTAATTCAGTATCTTCATCGAGGGCGTTGGCAGCGAGGTCCAGCAGCCACGAACGGACAACACTTCCATGCTGCCAGATGTGCGAGACCTGCGCGAGGTCAAGACCGAATTCTTTTTTGTTCTTCAAAATACCAAAGCCTTCAGCGAAAGCCTGCATCATGCCGTACTCGATCCCGTTGTGAATCATTTTGACATAATGCCCCGCGCCATGCGGTCCTACTCGTCCCCAGCCAAGATCTTTGGCAGCGGCGAGAGTCTCAAAGATGGGATTCAGCTTTTTGGTCACTTCCTCTTTTCCGCCGATCATCAGGCTGTAGCCTTCGGTGAGTCCCCAAATGCCGCCGCTGGTGCCGCAGTCTACAAAGTCAATGCCTTTAGCTTCGAGTATGGCGGCATGTGCAACTGTCTCTTTGTAATTCGAGTTGCCGCCGTCAATGATGATGTCGCCCGCCTTCAATAAAGAGGCGACCTTCTCAATTGTCTCGGTGGTGACTTTTCCAGAGGGAACCATGACCCAAACCACTTTTGGAGAAGATGTCAACTTGCCGACTGCCTCCTCCACTGAGTAAGCGCCCTCAATACCGTCGTTGACCGCGCTATCCACAGTCTCTTTGGTGCGGGCGTAACCGATTATGCGATGTCCGCCTTTTGTGAGGCGCTTTGCCATATTTAGTCCCATTTTTCCTAAACCGATCAGTGCTAATTCCATGCTGTAAAACTCCTTTGTTAGTTTGTCAATGCAAGGGATTAACCCAAAGCTATGACGAAATATATTTATAAAAGACCTGCCGCTGCTTCGTCGAGCATCCAGACCAGGTTTCCATTTACAGGTTGAATGCGTTGCGCAGGATATTTCTCCACATTACGCTCACCATTGATGACGCTTCGTACCGTCTCTGCCTTGCCTGTGCCTGTCACCAAAAACCAGATCTCGCGTGCCTGATTGAACACCACAGGCGTCAGTGTGACACGGTTGGCGGGTCTGTCTTGATAGTGGGCTGTTACTGCAAGCGTAGGCGAATATACATCCACGGGGGAGTTGGGGAAGAGCGATGCTGTGTGTCCATCGTCTCCCATGCCGAGTAGGACTACGTCAAAACGTGGGAAGTCGAACGGCGCGTCAGCGAATTTTTTCAAGGTGTGGGCATAGGCGTTCGCAGCAGAATCAGGTTCGAGTTCCGATTCGATGCGATGGATGTTCGTTTGTCCAATTTTGTCGAACAGGATCTTTTTCGTTTGCCCGTAGGTGTTGCCCGCATCATCTACAGGCACACAGCGTTCGTCGCCCCAAAAGAAATGCACTCGTGGCCAATCTAGTTTTTCGTTGGCAAGCCGTTCATATAATTTCATCGGCGTGCTTCCGCCAGAGAGCGAAACGAGGAATCGTCCGCGTTTGGCAATGGATTGTTCCGCGATTTCGATAAACGCCTTTGCAGCAGATTGGCTTAACTCTTCGATATTTCTATATTTATTGATGAACATGGCTTGTCGATTGTATCTCACTTGGACTAAAATCTAACGCATGCAAAAGATCGATCTCAAAAAATTTCAAGCGCTTCGCACGCGGACCTTCAACCTGCCTCCTCAAAAGAGAGTTTCATCTCCCGCCCAGGCATTGACCTTCGTCAACAAACGCGGCTTCGTATATTTCTGGCCAATCAAAGGCGTTGACTTGCCTTCTTTATGGACAGCTGTTGCAGGCGACCGACCTGTGGCTGATAAACATGATGACCCAGGCCACATCACGTGGGGCTGGAAAGATGATGCGCTGGATAAAAAGATATGGTATTACGGCAAAATATTACGCGGTAAAGCGACGATGATCTCGTTGGAGATCGCGCCGTATTTTTACGCACTCTCTGAAAATTACGGCGAACCCGAAGAGGATTATCTGATCGCCTACCGCGAGGGACGATTGCCGCAGGC
>VGOX01000564.1 GCA_016875755.1 Chloroflexota bacterium | reverse complement strand
CCGATCATGCCATGTACATCATCAGGCTTGGTGAACGGACGCACCATGATAGTGTCCTGTCCGTGTTCCTTTGCAAATTTCTCAGCGGCGTCTGCGTCAAAATAGATCTGACCCACTGCCGCGCCGGGAGAGGCGTTCACACCCTTGGCCAGGAATTTACCTTCTTTTTCAGCCTGATCCATCGCAGAGTCGTCAAATTGCGGATGGAGCAGAGCATCTACCTGGTTCGGGGTGACGCGCATGATCGCCTCATCACGGGTGATAAAACCTTCGTTCGCCATATCCACTGCGATCTTCACGGCGGCTTTGGCGGTCCGTTTACCTGAACGGGTTTGCAGCATCCACAACGTTCCACGTTCCACGGTGAATTCCACGTCCTGAATATCCTTATAGTGCTTTTCAAGGCGGGCGGTAATTTCCATGAATTGCTTGTACGCACCGGGCATATACTTTTTGAGATTTTCGATCTCGTCGGTATTGCGGATGCCCGCCACCACGTCTTCGCCCTGTGCATTCAGCAGGTACTCACCCATCATCTTCTTTTCACCAGTGGACGGGTTGCGAGTGAATGCCACACCAGTGGCGCAGTCATCGCCCATATTGCCGAAGACCATCGTACAAATATTGACAGCTGTGCCCAAATGGTCGGAACTGCCTTCCTTCCTTCGGTAGGCTATGGCACGTTTTCCATTCCAGGATTTGAACACCGCTTCAGTCGCAAGTGATAATTGTTTATATGGATCTTGGGGAAAATCTTCACCTGTTTCTTTTTTGTATGCTTCCTTATATATCCCCACAACTTCTTTCCAGTCTTCCGCACTCATTTCCACATCAAGCTTATACCCCTTTTTTTTCTTGAACTGCGCCAATGGATGTTCGAATGCTTCATCATCAATATCCATTACCACGGTCCCGAACATTTCAATCACGCGGCGGTACGAGTCCCATACAAATCGGTCGTTTCCTGTGGCTTTGATCATTCCTTCAGCCACCACGTCCGTGAGACCAATATTGAGGATGGTATTCATCATGCCTGGCATCGAGAATTTCGCGCCTGACCTGCATGACACCAAAAGTGGATTCTTGGGGTCTCCAAATTTCTTGCCCGTTTTCTTCTCGATCTCCTTAAGCGCTTTCAGTTCCTGCTCCCACATCCC
The DNA here is from genome assembly GCA_016875755.1 of Chloroflexota bacterium. Lineage (GTDB taxonomy): Bacteria > Chloroflexota > Anaerolineae > Anaerolineales > Villigracilaceae > Villigracilis. Next base: position 885 of record VGOX01000564.1, on the reverse strand, counting down.
CTTCGGAAAACTCCCCGCTTTTTGATACGCATTACAAGCTTCCGTCGTCACAGTAAAGAAAGGTGGCACTGGCACACGTGCCCGGGTCATATCCAACAGTCCTGCGCCCTTACCGCCTACCAGCGATTTGACGTTATCCCACGAACCGCCGACAACTTTTTCAACTTCCTTTACTTCGTTATACAGATAAACCCACTTATTCATTTCAGCCTCCTGCAAGGATTTAGATTTTTTCGGTAAAATTTCGATTGTGAAATATTTTACCAAAAACGGTCTAATTAACACATGACGAATATCATGATATAAACAGATTTCAATCCATTAAATGCATGAAAATAAGCACATAAGCTGTAAACTCATTGCAAAGTTCATTGAGGCATAAATCAATGATAATAAGTCAACCAAACTATGAACACAAAAATTCTTGTCATTGATGACGATACAGCCATCACCGAATTGATGAGCATGCTGCTCAAGACCCACGGCTTCGATGTGATCACCACCAACAGCGGGCCGGAAGGGGTAAACCTCGCCCGCGAGAAGAACCCTAATGTCATTCTGCTCGACCTGATGATGCCAGACATGGACGGCTGGCAGGTCTGCAAAGCAGTCCGCCAATTCAGCAACACCCCCATTCTTATCCTCTCTGCCATCAATGATCCACGCATGGTTGCCAGCGTTTTGGACGCCGGGGCAGACGATTTTCTCGTCAAACCCGTACCCAGCGGCGTGTTGATCGCCCACATCCGCAAAATGGTGCGGAGAACAACCGGCACACTGGATGCCTCCAAGCTTAAAAAAAACGAGAACTCATCTCAAAAATAGTTTCTGACAAAAATAACAATGCAAGCCAAATGAACGAAAGCGAGGTAGTTCTCAAGAAAA
>VGOX01000563.1 GCA_016875755.1 Chloroflexota bacterium | reverse complement strand
ATTGAGCCGAGACTCAACAGCATGAAAATCCCACCCGCGATGCTTTTCGTGACGAGATACGAAGGCAGTTCCCAATGCCAATTGATCTTGTGCTGTGCCGTATACGAAGTTTGAACCATGTGTTCAGCGACACGTCCGCCAAACTGAATGGGACCGTTGAGCGGCTCACCTTGAGTCTGCGGCGTGCGGATGGGTGTGCCTGATTTGGATTTCAAGACAGGCAACGCAATCGCGCCGCGTTCATATGCAGAGACGTTTTGCTCGGTGACTCTGTCAGCCCACACGTATGAGTCGTGGGTTTGGGTGGCAGAAGGATGCAGTGACCAATCGTTGCCCTGAATGTAGAACAGTTTGGGACCCGTCCCCTGCTCGGGCTTGCGAACGCTCACTTGCGCAGTGGACAACTTTCGGCTTATTTCCGAAGCGGGGTCGTTCAAGTCGCCAGCGAGGATCGCATGTTCGGGGCAGACCACGACGCAGGCGGGTTCGAGTCCCACATCCAAACGATGCGCGCAGAAGGTGCATTTCGCGGCGGTGTTGGTTTCGGGGTCGAGATAGATCGAGTCGTAGGGGCAGGCTTGCATGCAGGATTTACATCCGATGCAGATGCTCGGGTCGAACTCGACGATTCCATCGTGGCGTTGATACATGGCGCTGACAGGACAGATGCGCACGCAAGGCGGATTGGCGCAGTGATTGCAGCGCGTAACTTGAAAGCGGCGGCGCACATCGGGGTAGGAGCCTGTCTCCACATATTTGACCCACGTGCGGTACACGCCCAGCGGCACTTGATTCTCAGACTTGCACGCCGTGGAGCAGGCGTGACAGCCGATGCATTTTGATTGATCGATTAGAAAGCCGTAGTTTTGAGTCATGGCGCGGTTTCCATCGTTCGTTCAAGTTGCGGGAAATAATCGGTAAGCAAACTAAAACCTCCATCCACATAAATCGTTTGACCAACGATCATCTCGGCAAAGTTTGAGCAAAGAAACGCCACCACTTTGCCGATGTCGTTGGATGTGACCAGCCGCCGCGCAGGGTTTCGGTCACGCACATAGTTCAGCGACGATTGCTGATCAATATTCATACTTGAAAGCGCGTCGGTATCCACCAACCCAGGAGAAACCGCGTTGACAATGATTCCCTTCGGCGCAAGTTCAACGGCGAGATAACGCGTAAGTGATTCGATGACCGACTTCGACAAGCCAACCGCACCATAATTTGGAACGGTTCGGACTCCGCCCAGGCTGGTTACTGTTACCACACGTCCCCAACCCTGACGCTGCATGTGCGGCGCAAGCCGTTGCACGCAATGTAAGATCGAGCGGGCATTCACATCCATTGCCCAATCCCAGTGTTTATCGCTGGTCTCCATCATTTGACGGAACCCGCCTGAGGCAGCATTGGCAACGAAGATGTCACAACCGCCGAATTCCTTTTCTATTTCATCCAGCATGGACTCGGTCTTTTCACGCTCGGCGAGATTCGCCTTGACCGCAATTGCGCGGCGACCCAACGCTTCGATCTCTTTCACAACTTCCTGCGCCATGCTCGTCTTGCGGGCATAATGCACAACGACATCCGCGCCTGATTCTGCCAATGCCAGCGCAATACCGCGCCCAATTCCGCGCGACGCGCCTGTGACGAGCGCGACCTTCCCTTTCAAGAAATCTTTAGTGAACAAAAATATGTTCCTTCCATTGTTTGAACGGCAAGCCTTGAAGGTGCTTCTTCAGCGAACTCCAATCATGAGGCGGCTCAGATTCAAAAACCACTTCTTGAATGATGTCTTGCGAAACGAGGAAACTGCCGCTCAATGTGAAGTTGTCCATCTGCATTTCATCGGCATGGATAAATGCCCGCGCTGAAATTTTCAAAGGACGGATCTTTTCGTCACCGCTTTTATGCAGTGACAGGAATTCCTCAGAGATAAGTTCCTTTTCCATCGCCGTTGCAGCCTCTGTTTCTTCGGCTGTTAACGAGTCTGCTATCATCTCTCTGCCAAATGACCTTGAAAATTCTTCGATCAGTGTTTCTTCGATCG
>VGOX01000562.1 GCA_016875755.1 Chloroflexota bacterium | reverse complement strand
GTTGCATAACTTTCGGGTTGACCACCGCAAGAAACCTCTGAAACTATGACCAATTTTTATTTCGGATAATGTCTATTTCATATCCTGTCAAAAAGTATACCACCAAGAAATCTGCGGTCTTGAAAATACTTTGCGATATACTACTTACATGTTGCCAACAAAAATCGGTATCTTCGGCGGCACTTTCGACCCGCCGCACATCGGGCATCTCATCCTTGCGGGGGAGGCGCTTGCGCAATTTCAACTTGACCATCTGCTCTGGGTACTTACCCCCGACCCGCCTCACAAGCTCGAAAACCCCATCTCCCCGCTTGCACATCGTCTGCCTATGCTTCAGGCGATGATCCAGCACAACCCAGCATTCGAACTTTCACGCATCGAGATCGACCGACCCGGTCCGCACTACACGATTGATACGGTGCGATCGATCGCTGACCAGTACCCCGCTGCGGAACTCTACCTGCTGATCGGCGGTGATTCCCTGAGAGACCTCCCTACCTGGCGCTTCAACGCGGACCTCGTAGCTGTTGTTTCCAAAATCGGCGTGATGCGCCGCCCCGGCGACTTCAATGACCTCGCCGCCATCGAAGCTCAAATTCCCGGCGTGACTGCCAAAATCCAATTCATTGACGCGCTCCTGCAACCCGTCTCCTCCAGCGAATTGCGCCGCCGTATCTCGGCAGGTAAAATGTACCGCTACTACGTCTCCTCTGGCGTGTACGAATACATCAATACACATCATCTCTATCGCTGAAACTTTCCACTAGCTACAATCTGCTTACTGCCCATGTCACTCTTCCTTGATTCCATCTTTTCCTCCATCGCCCTCTCCCATTTTATGGTGGATACTTTCAATGCCAGCCGACCTGTTTTGCTTACCTACCTTGGTTTGAGTGAAACAGAGATTGCGCTCTTTTCCACTATTTACATTTGGGCTTCTGCTTTAACACAACCGTTCTTTGGCTGGCTCTCAGACCGTATGGGTCCGCGTTGGCTGACAGGCGGCGGTGTATTGTGGATGACCGTCTTTTATTCAGCAGCGTTGTTACTGCCAGGGAACGCGGGCTTGTTCTGTCTCATCATCGCCGCATTGGGCTCATCCGCCTTTCACCCGTCTGGCGCTGTCCAAGCTACCCTGCGCGGACGTGATCTATTGAAGGGCCGCGAAACAACTGCCGCCTCTTTATTTTTCATGGCGGGCCAATTGGGTCACTTTGTAGGTCCAATTATTACGGGCTTGATCCTTGCTTATCTCAAAGTTCCGGGCATGTTTATCATTCCCGTATTATCCATTCCGATCGGGTTTGCGGTTTTGCATCAATTGCGTGCCAACCATCCCCACCCGAAACATGATGCGAAACAACAAGCCAATCGTGCCAAGGCAGGGATTGTTTTCATCCTTGTGCTCGCCTTGGTCGCTGCGCTGCAGTCATGGGCACAGGCGAATATGGTCAATCTAATTCCTAAATATATCAAGGACTTGGGGCAGGGTGCGATTGTGTACGGCAGTATGGCAGGCTTGTTCATGGGCGGTTCAGCGATCGGAAATGTGCTTGGCGGCTACCTTGGTGACCGTTATTCCAAACGCTTTGTGGCATCAAGTGTGCTTTTCTTTGCGGCAGCGCCTATTTATTTGGTCAGTATTATTGGCTGGTCGGGTTGGCTGTATATTCTTATCCCCCTCGCTGGCGCATTGACCGGTGCTGTACATAGCATTATGGTCATCTTTGCCCAGCGCATCATCCCCGGCGGAATTGCGCTCGCCTCCGGGCTGGCATTGGGATTCATCTTTTCGTCGGGCGCGCTTGGTTTGCTTTACTCCGGTCATCTGACGGAGTTATATGGCTTCCCCTATGTCTTGACTCTCACCACGGGCATGGTGTTGGTTGCTTCGCCGCTGGCATTGTTATTACAGGATCAATGAAATATTTATTTCAAAAAATGCCCCATGAGTAAGGTTCATGGGACATTTTTTTATTTACGAATTTATGATGTCGGCGGAATTTCTTCGATCTGTGCAGATTGCATCGTCCCGCCGGGAGCGT
>VGOX01000561.1 GCA_016875755.1 Chloroflexota bacterium | reverse complement strand
TCATTGACGCGCTTCTTCGCAATGCCCCCGCTGCCGCGCAATCCATCTCGCTGGTCGAGTTGCAATCCGAATTCACCGCCATCAAAGACAAACTGGATGAAGTCAACGTCACCTCGCGCCGCATTCTCTCCCAAGTGGACAAAACCTACACCGACCTCCTGCAAATCCTCACCGACGAAGCCAAGGAAGGTCCACGCCTGTTCAGTTTCTTCCCCGTTGACCGCAGCACCTTCAATCCTAAAAGTTGGATTCGAGAAAAATTCCGCCTCGTCCTGTGGTGTGAACATTCGCGCCTGCCGCTTCCCGTCCTCAACAACGGCGACATGAAGAAAGGCGTCTACGACCTCGAACTCGACCGCGAATGGTTCAAGAAATCCGCGCCCTATCTGAAATTCCTAACGGGCACACTAGGCATGGTGCTCCCCGTCGCCTCCTCCGCCGTCAAACTCGCGCTGGATGAAACTGCCTACAAACTCATCGAAGAACAACTCGACTTCGGCAAATCCATCATTGACGCAACCCTCGGCGAAACCGCCAAAATCAGCGACTTCCTCGGCGCAGCAGATTCCACTTCACTCGAACACGGCGTCGCCCTCCGCTCTGACGGCTCCACCCTGCGCAAACTCCACGCCCTGCTCAAAGCCAAAGACCCTGGCTACGGTGGTCTCGTCCGCGTGATGAACAAACGCCAGGAGTTTCTCTGGGTCCACGAGAGGTTTGCGGGTGAGTATTGATATGTCACTGCGAGGAGGAGCGAAGCGACAACGAAGCAGTCTCCTGTTACGTGGGGATTGCTTCGCTCTGCTCGCAATGACATGATTTTCTGGTTGTATAATTACCCCAGAGGTGAACCATGACCACTTTTGAACAAACCCTTTTAAGTGAAGTTTCCAGCCTGCCCGAATCCCGTCAGGCGGATGTGCTGGCGTTTATCCGTTTTCTGAAAATCAGCATTAGAGATGACAGTGCATTAGAGCGCGAATACGATGAAGCAATCAAAGACGCGCGCGCGACTGCGCTGAAATACAACATTACAGAAGACGACATCAACGCCGAAATCCGCGCTGTCAGGGAAAGCAAAGACAAATGAAGCGTGTTGTCCTTGACACGAATATTTTTGTGTCCATGGCGTTGGCGGACAGGTTGGCAAGATCAACGATGAGTGGAGGGCGGGGAAATTTATCCTGGTTGTCAGCGAAGAGATTGTCTCTGAATATTTGGAGGTCTTGCAAAGACCAAAACTGCATTTGAAATCCAGCACAATTGCAGCGATTGTAAATCGCGTATATCGTAAAGCAGAGTTTGTGTCGCCTACGGAAAAAATCCTCGTGGTGCTTGCAGATACAACAGACAACAAATTTGTCGAAGCCGCCATCACAGGAAATACCAACTATATTGTCAGCGGGGATAAACATTTACTTGATCTGAAAGAATATAAATCCATTCCAATCATTACTGCGCGTGAATTTATCGATATTCTTGAGGTTTCTTGATTTAGGTTTCCAAAGAATGAAACCAGATCAATCCTTTCCAGTTTGCCTGTTCGGTGCAATTGCAGGTGACATGATTGGTTCCCGTCACGAATGGAAAGCTTGTACTGATTCGCAATTTGCGTTGTTTTCCAAAAGCTCAAAATTCACAGATGACTCCGTCCTCACGATCGCAGTGGCAGATGCTATTATCAATCTACGCGGATATAGAGATACGATCGTGGAATATGCCACGCGTTACCCAAAAGCAGGGTATGGGAGTTATTTCCGCCGCTGGTTGAAAGAAGATGGCGTTGAACCCTACAACAGTTTTGGAAATGGGTCTGCCATGCGGGTCAGCCCAGTCGGCTGGGCTTTCAATTCAATGGAAGAAGTTTTGCTTGAAGCAGAACGATCTGCTTCCGTAACGCATAAGGCGCACAGTCTGTGGCGTTAGCGATTTACCTTGCACGAACTGGGTCCAAGTTTGTGGGCTAAAACCCAATTGCCGCAGGAATCGGCTGAAATATTTGGGATGGTAACTGGTCTTGAATTTTTCTTGGATGACTTGTCGAA
>VGOX01000560.1 GCA_016875755.1 Chloroflexota bacterium | reverse complement strand
TCAGCGATCTTCGGGTCGTGGGTGACGATGATCAATGTTGTACCGAGATCTTTGTTCAAATTAAGTAGGAGGTTCATGATTTCCTTGCCGACCTTGGAATCCAGGTTGCCGGTCGGTTCATCTGCCATAATGATGGCGGGGTTGTTGACCAGTGCGCGCGCCACAGCCACGCGCTGCTGCTGCCCGCCGGAGAGTTCGTAGGGGCGGTGCGTCATGCGATCGCCTAAACCGACTGCTTCCAGCGCGGCGCGGGCGCGGTCTTTGCGTCCTTCGGTTAAGCCTGCGTAACGCAGGGGTAATTCCACATTGCCCAACGCGGTTAAACGTGAGAGCAGGTTGAAACTTTGAAAGACAAATCCCACCTTGCGGTTACGGACACTGGCAAGCTGGTCGTCATTCATTTCTGCAACCGACTCGCCGTCCAAAATATATTCGCCGGAAGTCGGTCTGTCCAAACAGCCAAGGGTGTTCATCATGGTGGATTTGCCCGAGCCTGAAGGTCCCATAATGGATACCACTTCGCCGCGTTCGATTTTAAAAGAAACGCCGCGTAGGGCGTTCACTTCGATCTCGCCCATTTTGTAGGTCTTTACCAGGTCACGCGCTTCGATCACCCAATCCATATCAGCCTCCAAACATGCCGCCATTAAACGACGGCGGGTTGAGGATGATTAGGTCGCCTTCATTGATGTCGCCCTCGATGATTACGCTCATCGTATCGGATGAAGCGCCGAGTCGGATCTTGACTTGAACTGGCTGCCCATCTTTGAGCACGTACACCACCCGATTCCCATCCACCAAACGGACGGCGCGATTGAGGATCAGAAGCATGTCTTTCACTTCATCCACTACCACGCTGACGGCGGCGGTCATGCCGGGTTTCACGAGTTCATCAGCATCGGTCAATTCAATGGTTACGGTGAAGCTGACCACACCTTGCACAGTTTCGCCTGCCTGACCAACCTGTACGACTTTTCCTTGGTATTCCTTGTTAAGGATAGCGTCGAAGAGCAGGGTTGCATCCTGTCCGACAATGATGTTGTTGATATCCACTTCAGAAACTTGCACATCCACCAGCAGGCTGGAGAGGTTGTCAATGCGGAAGCCGACGGTGCCGGCTGAGACCTGATCTCCAATGGCGGGAAATGCCTGGGTGATCGTGCCAGCAAACGGCGCGGTCAGATGCGCAAGGTCGAGAGTGGCTTGCGCAGCGGCGACACGGGCTTGGGCGGCAGCCACTTCCTCTGAATCAGGTCCTTTAAGAAGGCGTTCGTAGGCGCGACGGGCATCTTCCAGACGGGATTCAGCAAGAGCGAGATCTTTATCTGCCTGTTCAATGGTTTCCTCGCTGGCGTATCCTTTGTATTCTCTATATTTGAGATTGCCGAACTGGTCGTATACATAGTCTTTGATGTCGATCTTGCCATTGAGTGTAATGCGCCAGTTGTAGGCTTTGTCGTAGGCTTTTTCGGCTTTGTCCACGGCTTGTTGAGCTTCCAGCAACGAAGTGTTGGATGTGAGCAGTTCATCAAGGGTCTTTTGGGCGTTCACAAGGTCTGCTTCGGCAAGGATGATGCTTTGGTTAAGGGATGCCTTATCAAGGCTGGCAAGCACTGCATCTGCAGGGACTTCGTCACCAATCTGTGTGTTGATGGAACTGACGATGCCTGTGGTCTGCCAGATGAGAGTGGCGGTCTGACGCGCGCGTACGCTGCCTGTTGCTCCGACCGAGGCGACCAAGTTTCCGCGTTCTGCAGCGACCGTTTGAAATGTGGTCTCTTCTTCACCACCACTGGTGGCGAAGGCAATGATGACTACGACGGCGACTACAATGCCGAGGATGATCCAAGTACGGCGTGAGAGTCTTGAAAAAAACGATTTCATTATGCTAAATCCTCCGAAATACAGTCAGCTTACTTGGGGGCAATCTTACCCAATTAGTGCTGAATAGTTTCTCTTTCTACGTATGAATTTTGTGAAGGTTTCTACAAACGGATTCAATTCTAACGCAAATGGGGTCAATAAAGGCCCTTGCAGAAGGTGATGT
>VGOX01000559.1 GCA_016875755.1 Chloroflexota bacterium | reverse complement strand
ACGTTTACTCCCCAAGTCCTTGATTGCATTGGGCTTCGCTGCTTGTTGCCAACTCGCCCGACTTGGATAGCCTCTTACGTGCTTCGTATTCCTCAAACCGCAGTTTTGCTTCCGGCTTCCTCCAGACCCTGCCTCGCGACAACGCCCTTGCCTTCCGCTAATGGTTGGTGCAATCAACCTCCATAAGGGTCTTTCACCCTCTAGTCAACGCCCATGCTGGGCGCACAACGGAAAGCGCGGAATTTATTCCGCGCTTTTTATTTTAAAAGTCGTGCGATGAATGGGGGAGTATCCGAAGGCGGTAATTCTATCCCTGTGCAGCAGCGTGCCGTAGCCTTTGTGGCGGATAAACCCGTAGTCCGGGTATTCTTCGTCCAACTCGTACATGGTGTCATCACGCGCGGTTTTGGCTAGGATGGAAGCGCAGGCAATACTCAACGAGCGTTGGTCGCCTTTGACGAGGGCGGCTTGGGGGATATCCAATTCGGGGAGTTCGAGGCGGAAATCAGTGAGGAGGAATTGCGGGAAGAGCGGAAGCATTTCCAGTGCGCGGCTCGCGGCGAGACGGGTGGCTGGTACGATTCCCATTTGGTCTATTTCCTCCGCTGACGCAAATCCGATGTCCCATGCGAGGGCGGTCTGCTGAATGACGGGGGCAAGCTGGGAGCGTTCAAGGGAAGTCAACTGTTTGGAATCACGCACCCGGCTCAAGGTTGGGGCGAGAAGCGGTTCATTCGGCGGCAGGATGACCGCCCCGACGCAGACGGGTCCAGCCAGTGCGCCGCGCCCGGCTTCATCCAAGCCTGCGATGTACTGGAAGTTCGTCCAAATAGGTTCTTCGTGCGTCAGGTCAGGGAGTGAGGTCATACTTGCCATGCAATGCGTTGAGATGGATGCGGAAGATGTCGCTGATCATGCGCAGGGCATCGCGCACGGCGCTGACCTTGCTTTCGGGGTCGTAATACCATTGAATGGGAATTTCGCAGACGCGTAATTTTTTACGGCGGGCAAGGTACAGAATCTCGATATCGAACGACCAGCCTGTAAGCGTCTGCTGGCGGAAGAGACTTTCTGCAGTGCTGGCGTGAAAACATTTGAATCCGCATTGGGTGTCGTTTAGCCCCGGCAGGATCAACAAGCGGATCAAAAGGTTGATGGCGCGTCCGCCGAAATGACGATAGTTCGGTTCATTGTAGCGGATGGCGCCGGGCGCTTCACGCGAACCGATCGCCACATCGAAACCAGTGAGGGTGGGGGGGAGAAATTTTTCGAGCTCCTCGATCGGCATGGACAGGTCTGCGTCACAGATGAAGCGGTATTCGCCATGCGCTTCGAGAATGCCGCGTTGGACTGCATTGCCTTTACCGCGCCGCTCTTCATGCAGAACGATCAGATTTTGATGTTTGCGTGAAAACTCACGGGCAAGTTCCAAAGTACGGTCTGAACTGCCATTTTCAACAACGACAACTTCAGCAGTATATGATTGTCGGCTGAGGAATTCAAAGATCTGCTCCAAGGTGCGGGGCAGGCGGCTTTCTTCATTATGGGCTGGAATGACGATGGAGAGAAATGGGGTGTTCAATGTTTGTTATTGGAATAATAGGAAGGCGAAACCGATCAACACACAACACTCGACCAATAGCATCACGGCCAGCATGATCAACTGGGTACGGCTCATGCCAAGGATCAATCCGCTTTTGGCGGGGGCAGGCCGCTGTTGTGGTTTGCGTTGTTCTGGCACAGGCTGAACGGGTACAGGCTGTTCTGCACCCACTTCTTCTTCGAATTCAAAACCCAGATTGGCAGGATTGAAAACATCGTCCGTGTTGGGTGAATTAAAAATGGCGCGCGCGCGGTTAGCGGGCTGGTTTTCAGGTTCGGGTTTTTGCGGTTCTGCGGTCTTGCGCAGGCTGGGGTCAAGGATCTGGTCTGCGAGATCATAGATCGCACCGACAGATATCACCGGGCGGGCTTGAATAAGTGAAGCGGCGAATTGTTTAAGCGCATCACTACGGACAACGCGCGCCACTGGCCGCACAGATTCGATCTGT
>VGOX01000558.1 GCA_016875755.1 Chloroflexota bacterium | reverse complement strand
GAAATGACTCCGCGGGAGATTATAGATATGCTCGATAGTCTGCATCGATGGTTTTTGGTGGATCGCAAAGACTTAGGCGATGAAAATGGCGAAAGATCGAAGGATGGAAAAAATGAAAAGGAAAATTGAGCACGTTCTTGGCATTTTTCTATCTGAAGATAATGCAGGTTATCGTCTTATTGTGTTTATAATCCTTTTTGCATTCTCTGTTTTGATAGGATGGTATTTTGAGAACGATGCTCGAGCAGCATTTGTATTGTATGCCGCTGTTCCCATTTTACTGTTTGTTGGTGTTATGGGTGGCGCTGCGATGTATCTTCAAGAAATTTATGAATTTAAAGGTTTTTGGAAAGTCCTGCACTATTTGTTTGCTTCCTTGTTTTCGCCCTGGCATCTGAACCTGAAAATCTCGAATGGGAAAAAAGAGGTTGAGAGCGGCGAGATGCATGTGCTTGACCGGATTGGTGGACCTGGTATTTTGAAAGTAGCGCCTGGAAATGCTGTGGTTTTAGAAACCCTAACCGCACCGTCTCGTATCATTGGCGCCGGTGAGAATAAATTGAATCGGGGTGAGATAATCAAGGATGTGATCACGTTGGGGGAGTTTTATGGAAGCCTTGACGATATACCGGTTACGACACGTGACGGAATTGATGTAAAAATATCAGGCGTTGAATTCCGTTTTTGCATCAATTCAAAAAAACATGATGTCACTGTCCGTACCTTGCAAAACCCCTACCCGTTTTCGAGAAGATCGGTTTCCGATTTTGTGTATAACCGAACCGTCTCTGCTGCAGGTACAGTGGGCGCATGGACAATGTCGGTCGAGGGAGCTATTAAGGGCATTATTACCCGTCATATATCAAATTGCGATTTGGATGACTTGCTCTCGCCTGGTGCGCGTGAAGTTCATCCCATGTATGAACTTCACGATAAGTTTAGTCAGCCTGAAAATAGGGAGATAAAAAAGGCAGTTGGTGCCAGACTGCTTTGGATTAACGTCGGGCAGCTTGTGCCAGTTTCTAAGGAAATCGATGAAAAGAGATTGTCGGTTTGGCTTGCAAAGCAATCTGGCATAATAAAGACACTGCAAGCGCAGGGTGAAGCGGAAAAAGCTTCAAGCCGCGAGCGTGGTCGTGCAGAGTCGCAGGCAGTTTTACTTCGTAGTATTGCTCAGGCATTGCAGGAAACTGACGCGGGCGGAAAACAGGATAAAGCCAAAATCAACAAGAATCTTTGGAATATTGTTTTGGCACGCACTGCACAAATACTGGAGTCTATGAGCGCCGCGCACGAATACAAGGATGACAAGGGAGCATAAACATGAGCAAGGAAAATTGTGACCGGTGGATTGATTATGCTTATTTGAATTGGCTGACCTGGCTTCGAAATACAAAACAAGAGCAGTTTTATTTGCGAGAATCCACAAAAATCTATGTGGATCGAATGAAGGCCGCTGCGGAGAATGATCAAAAAGAGGAAGCCTGGAACTTGCTTGAGCGTTTGAAAAAACTAGGAATCAATATTCATGGAATGCGGAATGATTTTGGGGGCGGGGATGGTTTTCTTTATGAACAGGCGGAGATCCACCTTGAGTGCGCCATTGTTGCCTATAAGATGGGGGACGCCCAAGAGGCAAATTCGCTCATTAGAATAGCTGTTAGTAGTTTTGGAAATCGTAATATTCATAAAGCAGTCACTTGTTGGATATATGGTTGTATTCAGTGGCAATCGCAGTCTCATCTTGAGGACGCTCTTGTAAATTGGGAGAAAAGTTATCTCATCGTAAGTGACTTGGCGACCAGCCCCGGTTATGATCAAACCTTTGCGGAAAAGTGCGGAGACATCAAGGATACAATGAGTGAGGCAATTCGGCTGGCGAGTATGCAAAATTACCCTCCCCCTCCGCCTGATCCTGCGCGTACCTCTGCCCCTTCCCGTCCAGCAAAAAGAACGGCGCTGGTATCACGGCGGGCAGGTGTAAGGCTGTTCCCGGTATTTGGGAGCATCCCCGCCGGTGCGCCAGCAAATATTGTAGATGTTTCTGATGATAAAAC
>VGOX01000557.1 GCA_016875755.1 Chloroflexota bacterium | reverse complement strand
CATTAAAGGCAAAAGCGATCTGTGAGCAAGAGCCGTCATTTACCGAGACCGTATATTCAAACGGCGGTTGAAGTGTGGCGGTTGGGATGTCGGTGGGCGGCAGGGTGTTGGTGGGGGGAATTGTGGCAGTTGGGGTTTCGGTTGGTGTGGGAGTATCCACGGTCTCGAAGGTCCCTTCTGGTGCCCCTGCGCGCGCAAGGAAGAAGGATGCTACCGCCACGATGACGGTAAGGAGCGCCAGAACACCGATTGCTGCAGGCAGGCTTAATCGAACCTCTGGCATGCGGCTGGCTTGCACCGATTTTTCGGTCTTTTTGGCTGCCTTTGATTCAGGCTGCGCGGTGAACTCTGTCCCGCAGACGAGACATCGCACAGCGTTGTCGCTGAGGCGTGTTCCGCAGGTGGGACAGACCTTTGTTTTGCTGGAAGTGGGTTCTTGAGTCATACGGGCGAAAATTATACCATTGAACACAACTGCGATTTTTTCTGCGGCGCAGCGTGCTCACCCCTCTGTTGTGTGGTTTTTTTGTTTGGCGGTCACGAGTATCTTGTCCACGCGTCGTCCATCCATGTCGATCACCTCAAAACGGAGGTTGTTCCATTCAAAATGGTCGGCGGTTTGGGGGAGGCGCCCCAGCGAAGTCATTATAAAACCGCTCAGGGTTTCGTATTCGTTCTCATGAGGCAGTTCATTCAGTTCGAAGATTTCCTTGAATTCGTCCACTTCGAGCATGCCGTCCAGCAGCCAAGAGCCATCCTGCCGTTGGGTGGCTTGAGGTTCCTGTCCTTCCATCTCTCCGACGATCTCTTCAAGAATATCGTTGATGGTCAAAAGCCCCTGTACGCCGCCGAATTCGTCTACGACGAGCAGCAGTTCGGTATTCTTTTCCTTCAGAATCTCCAATGCGCGGGAAGCCAGCATGGTCTCAGGGACAAAGATGGCGGGTTTGGTCAATTCCTTAAGATGGATTGCTTTGCCCGACAGACTGGTTACGAGCAGGTCACGCGCTTTGACGATGCCGACAATGGTTTCGAGTGAGTCCTGGCGGACGGGGAAGCGTGAATAGGAACAATTGGCGATCTTTTCCAGAATTTCTTCCGTGGTATCGCTGATATCCAGCCAGACGATTTCGGTGCGCGGCGTCATGAGTGAATAAACACGTTGGTCGCCAAGACTGAATACGCCTTCCACCATATCCTGTTCAGATTCTTCGAAGACGCCTGCCTGCGTGCCCTGATCGATCAGCATCTGGAGTTCCTCTTCGGTGATGGGTGGCTCGGTAGAGGCATTTACCCCAAGAAGGCGCAAGGCGAAATTTGTTGCCTTGCTCATTCCGTTAATGAATGGGGAAAATATTCTTGAAATGAAGAGCATCGGTCCAGCCACAAGTTGGGCAATTCTTTCAGGACTATTGATACCCAGCCGCTTGGGAACCAATTCACCCAGCCAAATCGTCAGGATTGTAATTGTGAGAACCACAATCCCCAATGCAATCGTTTCGCTGTAGGGACCGATATAGGGCACATTCATTATTGCGGTTGAAATTGTTTGCGATAAAGTAATACCGCCCACCGCTCCTGACAAAACCCCAATCAGGGTAATCCCTATTTGAACTGTGGATAGAAAAATATTGGGATCGGCGATCAATTTCAATGCCATTACGGATTTTTTATTGCCTTCATTTGCCTGTTGTTGAAGACGGGCTTTGCGTGACGCCACCAATGCCGCTTCAGACATGGAGAGAATCCCGTTTGTCAAGACCAATATTAGGATTAGTAAGACTTCACTGCCGATGTTCATGGTTTCCTTGTTTTGCTAAGATGAAATATACTGCCTGCTGTGAATTATTAAATTCATACAGCCGCGCAAAAAGAATCGCGGCGGATGGTTCTTGCCAATTAAAGTGGACAAATAATGGGGGGGAGTAGGGTCTGGTTCTAGTGAAGGTTCAGGCATGATATTTCGTACAGAAGATTTCGCCCTTATTGTACCTGAAAGTTAAGGCTATTTTTTGATTTTGTCTTCCAGTTTCTTTAAACGCTTATTTACAGCCGCGTA
>VGOX01000556.1 GCA_016875755.1 Chloroflexota bacterium | reverse complement strand
ACGCTGGTGGGGAAGTCCCAATCCACGCTGCCGCGCTGGGGAACATAACCAACGAGATGACGCTGCTCTGCATACGGTTTGCCATACACAAGCACTTGTCCCGCCGCAGGTTTGATCAACCCAAAAATGGATTTGATCATGGTCGTCTTGCCCGCACCGTTCGGTCCGACAATCGCCATCAACGTGCCCGATGGCACTTCCATGTCCACGTCCCACAACACGGGTTTGTCTTTGTAAGCAATCGTTAGGTCGGTCACATCAATTGCATTGACTGCCATCTTATTCACCTTTCAACGCGGTCACGATGGTATCGATGTTATGCCGCACCATGCCGATGTACGTCCCTTCGGGCGTGCCTTCGCTACCCATCGCATCCGAAAACAGCGAGCCGCCAATTTGCACGTCAAAGCCTTGCGATTGCACCGCCGCCTGCACCGCTTCCACGTTGCGTTGCGGCACCGACGACTCAACAAAGATGGCGGGAATTTGTTGCTCAACAATAAATTCTGCCAATGCCTGCACATCTGCTGTGCCTGCCTGAGACTCGGTGCTGATGCCTTGCAAGCCGCGCACTTCAAAGCCGTATGCCCTGCCAAAATAACTGAACGCATCATGCGCAGTGATGATGACGCGCTTCTCAGCGGGAACTGTTTCCGCTTGACTTAAAACATATTGATGCAATTCTTCGAGTTGAGCGAGATATGCTGACGCGTTCGCCTCATACGCGGACTGGTGGGCTGGATCAGTTTCTGAAAGCGTTTCCTGCACCCGACGGACTGCCTGCATCCACAAGGTTACATCGAACCAGATGTGCGGGTCGTAGGAATTTTCGTATTCTGGGTGAGCAAGCAATGCGGCGGGGTCAATCTCATCCGCCACAGCGACGGTCGTAATGTTGAAGTCATTCATTTTCTCCAGCACTTCGCCCAGCTGCGCTTCAAGGTGCAATCCGTTGTAAAAAATGAGTTTCGCTTCTTGTAAGCGGCGGATGTCGCCTTCGCTGGCTTTGTACAAGTGGGGGTCTACGCCAGGTCCCATCAGAGAATTGACTTCCACATGTTCCCCGCCCACATTTTTGACAATGTCCGCGATCATGCCTGTGGTGGTAATGATGTTCAATTTGCCGTTTGTAGTATTGCTGCCTGTCTCCGTGGCACACGCGCTCAGGAGCAGGGATAAAGTAAGAACTGCTAAAACTATTTTCTTCATGAGTCTTTCTCCGATGATCTGAAATTGGGAATATCACAAAATCTATTTTGAAAACTTTGGCAGGAATCTACCTGTCCGCTTCATGTACTCGCGATATTCATCTCCAAACTTCTCAATGAGATTCGCTTCCTCTTTCGGGGTGCGGATCGCCATGGCGATGAATGCCAGCGTTGCCAGCAGAATAATGAACCAGTTATCTGCCATCAATGCAAAGGCGATATAGAGTGATGTGCCGACACTGTAAAGCGGGTGACGTATCCAGTGGTAGATGCCATGCGTTACAAGTTTGTGATTCTTGCGTGTGGCGCTGACTGGCGTAATTCCGCTTTGAATACTGATGAACAGCCAGTAGATCAATCCGACCACGAGGATGCCAAATCCGAAACCGAAAAAGCGCATCCATTCGGGCAGCCCGATCTTTGACCATGCCATCCACTGCGGGTTGAGCAGATAGGCGATTGGGCTGAGCCAGAGTATCAAACCACCAATGCGGATGACGAGCATCATCGGTGTGCCGTCTGCGCTGCGGGAAAGTCTTTCGCCTGCGTCGCGGTCCGATTTCATGCGGAAGTAAATGGAGTTGCCTGCGCCTGTGAAAAGGATGAGCGCGGCAAGGATTCTGAAAATTGTTTCGTTCATATGGGTAAAACCTTTCTATTGATAAAGTTATTTTTGGACTAGCGACCTGACAGTTTAACAAAAGAATATTGATCGGCAAAAGAAATCGGGTAAAGTCGTTTTACGACAAACGATTTCACCTGGAGGTTCTGATGCCGATCAACGAGACCTATCGTACTTGGATTCGCCGAATTTGGGAACTGCGACCGAAACAACGGAAGACACAAATTCAAAACTTTGTGTG
>VGOX01000555.1 GCA_016875755.1 Chloroflexota bacterium | reverse complement strand
TTCGCGGTTGTGCGGTCTGAACCGACAAAACATTTCTGCACCTTGCCCGCTTTCAGGAAATATCCCGCCGTGTTGTCGCTGATGATCTCATACGGAATGCCGTATTGTTCCAATTCCCACGCCGTTAGGCGCGCACCCTGCAAACGCGGACGAGTTTCATCGACCAACACGTGAATCTTCTTGCCTTGCTCATGCGCCGTGCGGATGACTCCGAGCGCCGTACCCCAATCCACCGTGGCGAGCGCGCCCGTGTTGCAATGATGAATGACCGTATCCCCATCATTGATGAGCGCCGCGCCATGCTCCGCCATACGTTTATTGATCTCGACATCTTCATCTGCGATGCGCTGGGCTTCATCTAACACCAATTGACGGATTTCATCCGCGCTTCTCTCCGCACCGTGAGCTGTCACCACACCCATGACACGGTCCACCGCCCAGGCAAGATTCACAGCCGTCGGACGCGATGCTTTCAAAGTGTTCGCTGATGCCTGTAGATGAGCAAGCAGGTCTGAGGTTGAGGAAGAAGCGGATTCATATCCAGCCAGCGCCAACCCGAATGCAGCAGCCGCTCCAATCGCAGGCGCGCCGCGCACCACCATCTCCTTGATGGCAACAGCCACCGATCTGTGATCGCGATACGAAAGGACTTCAAAATGGTTCGGCAAAATGCGCTGGTCGATCATTCGCAGTTCGTTGTTTTCCCAAAAAACAGATCGCATGGTTTTATCCTTTGAAATATTTTTCGCGCAGCTCGATCAATTTCGCCTGCGCTTCAAGCGGAACGCGTTTCACTTCCCCGAGCATTTTGGCACGCCAGTAAATTTCAGCCACATGCTCGATGCGCTCCAAATGGATCAGAGCTTCATCAAGATTTTTTCCGTAGGTCAGGCTGCCATGCTGACGCAGGATCATGGCGTTGTGCGTTTTCAAGAACGGACGAATGACCACCGCATCTTCATGCGAAGACGGTGTGGCATATTCTGTGATCGGCACTTCACCCAAGGTGAGCAACACCTCGGGCAGTACATCACTTGGAAACTGCAGATCTGCAACGGTCAACGTAGTGGCGAAGATCGGGTGTGCATGCAGCACGGCACAAACATCGTCGCGATGTTTGTACACTTCCAAATGCATCGGCGTTTCAGAGGAAGGTTTTCGGTCGGGGCGCGATGAAATCACGTTGCCATCAAGGTCAACGATCAGCAGATCATCAGGATTCAAACGTCCCTTCGAAAGACCCGATGGCGTGATGAGCACATTTCCATCTGACATGCGAATGGAAATATTTCCGTCATTCGAAGTTGTCAAATGACGCTCGTACGTAATGCGCCCGCATTCGATGATGGCAAGCCGCAGGTCAAATTCGGTGGAGGAGGCGGGGAAATTCAACATGCCGAAAATTATAATGCCATTAAATCCCCTGCTTGACTCGCCTGTCTTTTGCCGTTATAAAAATGGGATGAAACTCCTGCGCATCCTTCTTGGACTTTGGCTTGCCACTGCAATTTTGGCTTGTTCCGCCCTGCCAGATCTGCCGACCATCCCCCCAGGCTGGACGGTCACTCCAAGCCTTTCCCCCACTCCCGAAGCGACATTTACGCCCACCCTCATCCCAACACCGATTCCCGCCATGCGTGCCAGTGCAGGTGACAGGGCGCTCTTCAACGGCGATTATGATGCGGCATTTTTGCATTATTCCATCGCATTGCAAGACTCGCCCGATGCATCCATCCGTGCGTCGGCCAAGTGGGGCGAGGCACGCATTTACTTTGCACAGGAACGTTATAACGAAACGCTCACTGCACTGCAAACCCTCATCACCGAATATCCAGAGTCGCCGCATATTGGTCAGGCTTATTTCATTCAAGGATTCGTCTATTACCGCCTTGAGAATTACCAAGCCGCCGCAAATGCATGGCAGACATATCTAAATCTACGCCCTGGCCTCATTGACGCCTATGCGCAAGAACTTCGCGGGGATGCGTTGTTCGGCGCAAAGCAATTTGCCGAAGCCCGAGCCGCATATCAAGCCGCCATCGAAGCGCCATCGCTTAGTGATGATATTACGCTGGATAT
>VGOX01000554.1 GCA_016875755.1 Chloroflexota bacterium | reverse complement strand
TTCGCGCTTCTTAAACATCCGCGAAAGCGCAATACTCACAATAAAGATCGTCACCGAAAAGCCCAACGTCACTGGGTTCAATTTTGGCAGCGCTCCATCGAAACTTTCCACCGAAGCGCCAAAGCCCACGAAGGCAATCGTCCCAGGGATGGAGCCGAGCGCCGTTGCCAGAATGAACGCCCAATATTTTATTTTCAAAAAGCCAGCCAGATAACTAACCGCGTCATACGGCAGGAAGATGAAGCGCATGGTCATCACGGTCTCAAAACTGTTTTCGCGCATCCGCCGCGCATAGCGTTGAATCCAACCGTCCGAGCCGTCATCCTTCAACAAACCTTCGCCGAAGAACCTCCCCACATAGAATGCAATCGTGGACGAAATATTACTGGCGACGATGGTGTAAAGCACGCCCAACACGGGTCCGAAAACAAAACCGCCCGCCAAAGTCAAAATGGTGGACGGAAATAAAATCAACGGACGAACGGCATATAATACGACGTAGATCAACACGCCCCACACGCCATTTTTCATGAAATCGAGCAACTGTTGAACGACCTGCAGAGGGGAGAGTCCGTTCGAGGCGGCGTACCACTGGTAGAGGGCAATCAGCCCCACCCAAAAAAGAAGCGCGGCGATCTTCTGTCCATTGCGTTGAATAAAATTTTTCTCGCTCATAAAATTTCCTTTCCCCATTGGAAACAATCGAGAAAAGGTTCTTACCAAACCTATCCACACCTTAAGACTTCCTAATGAAGGACCCGATGACAAATCAACGGGTCATTCATTGTTTACACGCTCTTCAAATATTCGCGGATGAGCAGCGCCGCCGTTGCACCCTCACCCGCCGCCGAAGCCACCTGTTTTGTGCTGCCTTGACGTACATCTCCCGCCGCAAAGATGCCCGGAACGCTCGTCTCCAAAAACATCGGCTCGCGCCCATCGAAGCCCGGCAATTGCCGCCCGTCATGCACCAGATCATGCCCAGTCAATACAAACCCCCATTTGTTCAATTCCACGCCCGTATCGTTTAGGGCGCTGGTATTAGGGGTAAGTCCAATAAATACGAACACACCCGCTGGTTGAAGTGTTTCCACCGTACCCGTCTTTCGATCTTTGACTTCAACAGCTTTCAGTTTACCGCCTGCACCGCTGAAGTTCGTTACCTCGGTATTGAAGCGCACAACGATCTGCGGATGATTCAACGCTTTTTCCTGAATGACCTGACTGGCAGTCAATTCGTCACCGCGCACGAGCAATGTCACTTTCTCAACGAACTTCACCAAAAACAGACTTTCTTCTGCTGCGCTATTGCCACCGCCGATCACCGCCACTGCTTGACTCTTGTAGAACGGTCCATCACAGGTGGCACAAAAATGGATGCCCGCGCCGATAAAATCATCTTCGCCAGGCGCGCCCAATCGTTTGTAACGGCTGCCCGTGGCAACCAACACTGCCCGCGCCGAATACTCACTTCCATCAGCAGTTTGCACGCAATGGTAATTTCCATTTTGACGAATGGCAGTCACATCCTGTGCTTGCAGCATTTCCACGCCAAAACGCTCTGCCTGCTGGCGCAACTGTGAAGCGAACTCTGAGCCCAGCACACCTTCGGCAAAGCCAAGCACATTGTCCAGCCGTTCGGTGGCAGCAGCCTGCCCGCCCAATGCGGCTCTTTCAATAACCAATGTATTAATCCCCTCACGTGCCGTGTATAAGGCGGCTGTCAATCCCGCAGGTCCACCGCCGATCACGATCAAGTCATAATGACTGTGTGCGGCTGTGGTTTTCAGTCCCAACTTCGCCGCCAACTCCGCGTTGGATGGCTCCACTAGAATTGAACCGTCTGCAAACTCAATCGTCGGGATAATGCGTTTGCCATCGTTCTTCTGCAAGACATACGCCTCACCCGCCTTATCTTGCTCGATATCTACCCACTTGTAGGGGATCTGATGTTCGCCTAAAAACTGTTTGCTGCGTCTGCAATCGGTGAGGTGGATAAGAGTCTTTAGAGTTGAAAAAGGGGTGATCTAAGGTGGTGCAATTTGTTAAGGTTAATATATCACAGGTTGGGGAGCGATTTGCAG
>VGOX01000553.1 GCA_016875755.1 Chloroflexota bacterium | reverse complement strand
GAGCCTTTTTCAAATTGGCTTGCGCCTAATTGAGCGGTTCTTGTTACATTCTCAATCGTTCTCGCTATCTCTATGTTCTTGTTGAGTAAACTGTCAGGTGACTAGATTATTTACTTCCCAACCATTTCCTTCATCTGCTCGACATAGGCGAGGGATTGATGACGGAAATACGTGTTGTACAACTCGGCGTAGTGACCGTTCTGTTCGAGCAAACCGTTGTGACTGCCTTCCTCGATGATCGTGCCTTTTTTCATGACCACGATGCGGTCTGCAGCTTTGACGGTGGAGAGGCGGTGCGCGATCAGGATGCTGGTGGAATTTTTCAGGATGAGATTCAACGCCTGCTGAATTTGCCATTCTGTAAATGGGTCGATGCTGGCGGTGGCTTCATCGAGGATGAAGATGGCGGGATTTTGCACCAACACGCGCATCAATGCCACAAGTTGACGCTGCCCCATCGAGAGGCGGTTGCCGCGCTCGCCAACTTCAGTGTCCAATCCGTTGGGGAGGGTTTCGAGCCATTCACCGTCGCCGATGCGTTTGGCAAGGCGCAGCATTTCAGATTCGGGCACGCCCGGCGCAGCATAACGGATGTTCTCGGCAACTGTGCCAGAAAAAAGAAATGGCACTTGCGAAACAATGCCCAACTGGCGGCGATATTGGGTCAGGTCGAAGGTGCGGATGTCACGGCCGTCGATGGTGAGGCGTCCCTGCTGGAATTCGTAGAAGCGTGCGATCAATTTCGCAATCGATGATTTGCCCGCGCCGGTGTGTCCTACCAGCGCAAGATTCTCTCCGGGTTGTACGAGCAGGTTGAAGTCGGTAAGAACCGATTCTTTATCCGAATAACGGAAGTGCATGTTCTCGAAGTGGATCTCGCCTTTGAGGCGCGGCACATCCTGCTTTTCAGCCTGCACCACGTTGGGGTCGGCATCGATCAGTGCAAAGACACGCTCGGCGGCGGAAAGTCCGCTTTGGATCTGCGCCCAGAAGGAGGTGAGATTCAAAACGGGGAAGAAGAATTGATCGAGGCTCATGATGAAGAGATACCACGCGCCGATGCTGACCATGCCCTGCGCCGCGCTCATACCGCCGACATAGACCAGCACGCCGACGAAGATACCGCCCAGCGCATTGAGCGTTGGGAAGACCAGCGAGAGCACGAAGCCGCGCTGCACATTGACCTGATATGACTGCTGATTCGATTCGTCGAAGGATTTGAAAATGCTTTCTTCCTGACGGAAATTTTTCGCGATCGAAATACCGCTGATGGTTTCCTTGATGGCGGCGTTCACATCTGCCATGGCTTTCATGCCTTTTCGGCTTACGCGCCGCGCCATCACACGGAAGATGGAGGCGACTGCAAAAATGATCGGCAGGAATCCGATGAGCAGCAACGCCAGCCGCCACTCGGTGCGGAAGAGCACCACAGCAATGATGAGCGCCTGCATCATCTGCGCCACCACATCGGTGACGATGACCACAAGTTGCCCGAAGTCATTCGTATCGGATGTGATGCGTGAGACGATGCGCCCCGAGGAGAATTGGTCGTAGAAGGAGAGGTCATGCTCGGCTGCGGCGCGGAATGCGCGGGAACGCATCTCCAGCACGACATCGCCGACGGCGCGCACGATCAGACTACGCCTGAGCCAGTTCAGTCCCCACAAACCGAATGCCACGCCGACGAGTGCCGCTCCCACCCCTGCGATGGCAGAGGGTGTCGGCTGCCCTTGAATCAGATCCACCATGCGGCTGACGACGATGGGCAATGCCGCACCGATAACTGCCAGCGCAATGATAGTGATGGATGCATACACAAGCCGCGCGGTTTGGGTGTTGAAATAATTCACCATGCGGCGGACCAATACACGGTCGGTGTATTGACGGTCATATTTTTCTTCGTTTAAACCTGCAAAGAAGCCCATAAATTTAGCCTTTAGCAATTAGCTTTTAGCGCTTAGCTTTTAGTTGGTTTTCCTAACAGCCATATGCTAAGCGCTTGTAAAAGTATTACTCCGCAGAATGGTTTGTTAAGGTTTGTTGGCAGGTAAAATTGTTGGTCAAATCCAAATCAGGACAGATCGAAT
>VGOX01000552.1 GCA_016875755.1 Chloroflexota bacterium | reverse complement strand
CGTGTTGCCGAAACAAAACAGATCCCACCCATGTCCCTTCTGGTGACAAAGCGCGCTCATGAACTCAACCTCAGTGGCTCCTGGGCTTGAGAGACTCTCCCCCCCCGAATTTTTGAGAGGATACCAAACAACGGGAAAATATCCATTACCGGGCATCATATTCCCTCCATCATCAACCTGCCGAATGGCGGTGTCGAGATCATCATTAGCGACACGGGTGTCGGCGTGGATCCGAATCTGCGCGAGGTGATCTTCAGCAAGTTCTATCAGCCCGGTGAGTTGGGTAAACATTCCACAAGCAAGACCCGCTTTAAAGGCGGTGGCGCAGGGCTGGGGCTGGCGCTCTCGAAAGGCATTGTTGAAGCGCACGGCGGACGTATTTGGGTGGAAAGCGCGGGATACGACGAGGTCAACTTCCCCGGCAGTCAGTTCCATATTATTTTGCCGCTCAGTAAACTGGAAGATGGCGAAGCGCAAAAGATGAGCAACGCGATAAAGTTTGAAATTGTGAAGTCAGGAGTATAAACAAATAATAAAAAAGCGAGTGGATGAATTTTTTCATCCACTCGCTTTTTTATTTTTGCACCAGTTTACCAGCGAAGGCGGCAAGCAACCCTGTTATCAGGAAGGCAAACTTGATCGTCGCACATACACTTGCGATCTGCGGGAGAGATGATGAAGCATTGCCCGTGAGAATCTGCCATAGCGCGTAATTTTCCACGGCGTCAAACAAAGCCGCAGCGAAGGCTCCCCAGCCAAGCCAATTCGTTAGAGAAAAATACAAACCTGTTTTATTTGTGCCTGCCAGTAAAAGCCCAAGCAACAATGCCGCAGCGTAGACCAACATAAACAGGTAATCAAATCCCAGCCCAAAGGCGGCGAATAGGCGGGCATTTTCATCCCATGAATTTAGAATGGATTGCGATTCATCTAGAGTGCGGGCCAATTCAAATGAGACAATTCCATTTGGCGCGGCGGATGTTCGCAGGGGTTGGTCCAGGACGCTGAATAGTCCGAAAATAATAAGCGTGAAAATCAAAAAGAAATAGAACAAAGGCTTGCGCAAATTCATTGGAATAAATTCAAGCGGATGCTGCATCATAGCTCCTTTCGATAGACACGATTATTTTTAAATTCCACGCCATTCAGATTCTTCAAATCCGCACGCATTTGCTCGGTGGTTTCAGCAACCTGAGTCATTTCGACATGCACGAATTGCGAGAACTCCAACAAGGTATTGCCCATTGCATAGTAGAGCAGGGCATTGCCGCCATGACCTTGAAACTCTGGCAAAATGCCCATGCCATTCACGGCAACCGTATTCGTGCGGCGAATCTCCAGCAGAATATCCAGCAGCCCAAATGGGAGCAACTTTCCCCGTGCGCGTTGAAGCGCGGCAGAGACGTCATGGAAGGCGAAGAGAAATCCCACCACATCCTCGCCATGCGTGATTATTTTTATCAGGCGATGGTCGGCAATTGTCATAATATTCTCGACCACAAAATCGATCTCGCGTTGGGTGAGCGGATAATACTCCCAGTTATTCACGAAGGCGTTATTGTAGGCTGTGCCGATACGATCTGCCCAACTCAACAATTCTTTTTTATTCTTGAAAGTTTTGATCTCCAAATGTCCGCGTTGCATGACGCGTTCGGTAATGCGTTTGACGCGGTCTGGGATTTGGAATTTGTCGGCAGGCAGATAGCAGGAGACGAAATCCACTTCTTTGACGAAACCCTGCGCCTCGATCAGTGACTGGTAGTAGGCGTGGTTGTAATTGAGCATAGTCATCGTCTGACGGTGTTCATGTCCGAAGATCAGCGTGCCATACCCATCCAGCGGACCCATCCCCTTGGGTCCGATCATCGTATTTAGTCCGCGAGCCTTAGCCCATTCAAAGGCAGTGTTAAACAACGCCGTTGCGGCTTCTTTGTCGTCTTCACACTCAAATAAATAAAAATCTGCAGTCTTTTCGTTGTGATATGTATTGAAAGGCTCGTTCTCAATGACAGCGATCCGCCCCACATCCCGACCATCGCGCACAGCAATGAAAAAGTCAACCTCCGAATGTTCGTGAAAGGGATGCTTCTTGC
>VGOX01000551.1 GCA_016875755.1 Chloroflexota bacterium | reverse complement strand
CCTTGCCAAACACCACTTCGTCACCGGCTGCTATGTACTCACGATCCGTTTGATGAAATTGGCTGGTGAACAGGATCCATTGGATTTGCAGCCACAGGATCGGTGTGTGATACAACCTTTGGATCGTTCGGTAACTACCGCCTTTCTCCGTCCAACGCGACAATTCCAACATGGTAATCCGTCCGTTGCTGATCAACATGCCATACACGACCTGGCTCAATTGCCGCAAGGTCGTCGTGGAAATGACTGGCGCAATGCTTTGTAAAAGTGCTACAATTTCTCTCATGGGCTTCTCGGTGTAAGTTTGTTTTCGCAAACCCACTTTAACCGAAAAGCCCTACTTTTTTAGATCATTTTTGGCGAAGGTATTGAATGTATATAAATTTTTACAAGGAGAGTAAGTTGTATGTCAACGAAGAAACGTACGAGTAAAAAAGAGCAAGCTGCACAATCAGATAAGACCATCCAATATGCCGCAATCGGTGCGATCGTGGTTGTGGTTGCCTTGTTGGTGTGGAGCATGGTGGGGGGCAACACGCCTGCGGAGGAAGTGCAGGCTGAGATTCCTGCAACCGAGGAAGCGATTGTGGAGGTCATCCCGCAGACCGAAGCGCCCCAACCGACGGCCGCCGCGCCTGCAGACACTTCTGCTCAATCTGGCATCAAGCAATATGATGCCCCTCCTGCCATGATGATCGACGTGGAGAAGAAATACTTTGCCACGTTTGAAATGGAAAAAGGCGGAGAATTCGTTATCGAGTTGTATCCCGATAAAGCTCCTATCACAGTCAATAGCTTTGTCTTTTTGGCGCGTGAAGGTTTCTTTGACGGAGTGACCTTCCATCGTGTTTTGGAAGATTTTATGGCGCAGGGTGGCGACCCCACAGGCACGGGCGGAGGCGGACCTGGCTATCGCTTCGTAAATGAAGACAGCGATTTGAATTTCGATAAAGAAGGTGTGGTGGCGATGGCCAATGCAGGCCGCGACACAAATGGCAGTCAGTTCTTCATCACGTTTGGTCCCGCCGAATTTTTGGACGGCGGTTACACCATCTTTGGGCAGGTCATTGAAGGCATGGATGTTGTCAACAGCATTACCCGCCGTGACCCGCAGATGAACCCGAATTTCACAGGGGATGTGGTCACGACGATCACGATCACGGAAGAATAATGGTAACAAAGACCTGACAGGTTTCTAAAAACCTGTCAGGTCTTTACAGCCTAATTATTTGGAGCTTGCAATGACCGAAAATCAGATCACAACCGAAACGCGCGGCTGCATCGTATGCGGAAAACAATATCAAATGCTCGTTGTCCGCGACGTGCAGGGAAAGTTCATCGGCGCAAAGGTGATGAGCGTCGGCGGGCGGACGGTGACAGGGGAGGAACGTCCGCTGGTGGCGTGTGAAAGCCACTCGGAAGAGAGTGTGGATGCCACCGTTCAGCGCGTGTTCCACGCGGAGGATGAAAAGGAAGAGTAAGCTACAAAATCAAAATTACGCCGAACACGATCTCGAACGCTACACTGAACCAGTTCGATTGATTGCCTGATTTGTCGATGAAGATCGAAATAAACCGCGCAATGCCGACAAAGAAATAAATGTAGCCGAGCATTTGAAATGCCACCGCACTGGCAGCCAGTATGGGGAAAAGACCTGCCACGACGAATAACATTCCAAGAATAACGCGGATCTCAGTCACACCGCGCCCGCCTTGCGGAGACAGCCCCGTGAAATTCGCGGCGCTTTTGGGGGAAACCAGGGCGTAAAAACCAACCAGCACCGTCAAAATACAACCGATGTATTGCAGAATTTGCAGTAAGTTCATGGTTACTCCTTTTTATGGCGGTCATAAAAGACCAAAAGCGTACTTCCGTATTTGCGTTGCTCGCCTTCGACGAGATTTCTCAATTCCACTTCCTCGTATTCCTTCGGGTCGATCTGTACAATGGCCGTGCCGTCTTCGGTCAGCCAATTCGGGTTGTCGTCGATCAACTTCAATGCCGTTGACCACATCTGCTTGTACTGCGGTGGTGCAATATAAATGTATTCGAATTGCTTATCTGCTGTGCCTGACAGCATCGTGAATGCATCGCCGCGTTTGATCTCTGCCTGCTCAGTG
>VGOX01000550.1 GCA_016875755.1 Chloroflexota bacterium | reverse complement strand
GTGCGCTGGCTACACTCCCGGCTGGTTTTCAGCCCAAGTTTTGGCTATTAAAGAACGACTTCTTGCAGAGGACTCACATGTTATCTCCTTACCAATTAATATAGTTTACTGAAATTATCTGCCAGCAGGGTCACTGCCAGAAGAATGACGAATACCGCGAAAAGTTTTTGAAGTTTTTGGGCAGGCAGGTGTTTTGCCAGTTTGGAACCTGTCAGCGTACCAGCCAAGCCTGCTATGACAAAGACCAGAATGACGAGAGGTTGAAGCGTTTCTCCATCCAGGTGCCCGAGCAGCCCTGCGAAACTGTTCATGGCGATAATGACTAGAGATGTTCCCACAGCCATTTGCATTGGCACGCCAACGAGCATGACCAATGCGGGGACAATCAAAAATCCGCCGCCTACGCCGAGGATGCCTGTCAGCAACCCCACGCCTGCTCCGCTGGTGATCACCACCCAGAAGGGTTTTTCGGTGACGTCGCTGGTTGTGTTGAAATTTTGCTTAAGCAATAGAACACCGACGACCAACATCAGGGTTGCAAAAATGATGAGTAATATTTCGGGGCGTAGTAAGGCTGAAAAGCCAGAGGCAAGATATGCCGCCAGCATGCCGACCCCGCCGAAGGGCAGCGCGATGCGCCAATCCAGCGTGCCTTGTTTATTGTGGAACGAAGCGCCCATCAGGCTGTTCGCGCCGACGATGGCAAGCGAGGTGGTTACTGCGGCTTGCGGCGTCTGCCCGACGAGATAGACCAGTGCGGGGACAGTTAGAATCGAGCCGCCGCCGCCGAGTAAACCGAGCGAGAGGCCGATCGCAAAACCGAGAAGAAGTTCCAGCCAAAGCATACTGGAATTTAGATGCATGCGGTCTGAAAAAGTTGCAAGGAATAGGATTTGTCTGAATTAATCCGCAGATGATGCAGATTGGACAGATTTGGTCGTGAAAATGAGAAATTATCTGCGAAATCAGCGTAATCTGCGGATAAGATCCCTGAACACGTTAAATAAAAAAATGACGGTTTTCATGAACCGTCATTTTTCAAAGTTGGAGTGCAGACTTTAGTCTGCTTTTGCATCGCGGACTGAAGTCTGCACTCCGGGTAGGTGGGTGAATTTATTAGGTCTGCGGCAGGTAGTCATCCAGATTGAGGCGTTTGAAAAGCCGCGCCCGCACATCGTCAGGGACTTCCTCCTGCTCGACGGGCATCTGCACGAGGTCAATGGTGCGTTTCGTGGTGTTCAGTACCACGCGGCAATTGTCACAGCCCGCGAGGTGCTGTTCGATCTCCTGACACAGTTCGGGGGGCAATTCTCCGTCAATGTATTCGGAGAGAGAGCCAAGCATGGCTTTGCAGTTTTTGTGTGAATGGTCGCTCATTTTTCTTCCTTTCGCGTCAGGCGTTCGCCGTAGTAAACCGATAATTGTTCACGGAGAACCATGCGGGCGCGTAATAAACGGGTTTTGACATTGCTTTCGGTCAGGTTCAAAATTTCAGCCGTTTCCTTTATCGAAATATCTTCGATATCACGCAGGACGAAGGCCATGCGCAGGTTTTCGGGCAGGCTGGCAATGGCGCGGTCGATCGCAGATTTGCTTTCGCCTGTCAGCAATTCATCTTCGGGCAACAAACTCCAATCAACGAAGATTTCGGGCATCAAGCCTTCATCTGAGTCTTCGGTTTGCACATCTTCGATGTTGAAGGCAGGCTTCTTGCGGCGCATCAGCATCAGGGCTTCGTTCGAGGCGATGCGGTACAGCCAGGTGGAGAGACTGCTGCGTCCCTGAAAATCCGCGAGGTGGGTGAGGGCGTTCAGAAAGGTGTTCTGAAGCACATCTTCCGCATCCTGCGAATTGCCCAGCATTTTCAAGCCGAGGCGGTAAATGGGCGCGGAGTACGCATCCACCATGCGGGCAAATTCGGCGCGGTCGCCGTTGCGGAGGGCGTCAATGGAAATTTTGGTCGTTTCTGCGTTACTCATTGGATGATTGTATCCCTGAAAAGTTGCAACATCAAGTAACTACTCAGCGAAAAAAGAATAAAGGGTTGTCAAAAAGATAAAGGTCTGCGAAAATAAATTTCAATGAGCGCAATGCAAGTAGCGAGTGAAAAAGAAATTCGAGCCGC
>VGOX01000549.1 GCA_016875755.1 Chloroflexota bacterium | reverse complement strand
ATGCCATCCGCGAGAATGGCAATGCGACGATCTCATTGGTTGCCGTTGTGGATGAAAATGTAGTCGGTCATATTCTTTTCAGCCCTGCCCACACTCACCCACCCACTCCCGAAAAGGGACTTGGGCTTGCACCCCTTGCTGTTATGCCAGCCCACCAAAATCAGGGCATCGGCTCGCAATTGATTCGCACAGGGTTGGAGCAGTGCAGGGAGCTGGGATACGATTACGCGGTTGTGCTCGGCGGAGCAAACTATTACATGCGTTTTGGTTTCGAAAAGGCGAGCATCTTTGGATTGCAGAATGAATATGGGGTAGATGATGATTTCATGGTGTTCAATTTCAAGGCCTTGCCAGCGGGTGGCTTGGTAAAGTATACGCTTGAATTTTCACAGTTTTCAGTCTGAGTGTTTTGATAAAGAAATACTATGAGGCGCTAAATTGACTACACGCAAAACTGATTTTTTTCAATATGATGAACTGACCTGGGACGCCGTGGCTGATTTACCGCGCGATACGCCGCTTATACTGCCGCTTGGTGCAAGCTACGACATGGATTTCCTCGCAGACCAACTCGGCTCTCCCGAAAAAGCTGGCATACTCCCAGCCTTTCCATTCGGATGGCGCAACAGCGGGCTGGAAGTGCCAGATCAACTTTTCTGGCACTATATTTTCAACCTGCTCGATAGCCTGCGTGATGATGGCTTTACCCGCGTTTACTGCCTTGCGCCGCAGGGCATTGACCCGCAATCGAGCTTTCTCGGCGGATATTCCACATCCATTCTGCGCCAGCAGCATCCGTCCCGCAATGCGCCGAAGCCGTTGCTTCCATCCGATGACGAGCGCGGCAAGGTCATTCTGATTCCCATCGGTCACACGGAGCAGCATGGCTATCACCTCCCCCTCTCCGTAGATACAGTCATAATAGAAGCAATCGCTCAGGGTACGGTGCGCGCCAAAATGTCTACGCGCAGTTACGCATTACCCGTCATGCCCTATGGTGTCAGCACGCATCGCTCGTCTTTTGCGTCAACGCTCAACGCGGGCGGGCGCGCTTTCGAGGATTTCTGGCTCGCCGTGGTGGACGTGCTCGTCGCGCGCGGCTTCGACCGCTTCTATTTCATGAGCGGACATGGCGGCAACTCGTCGTTCTTGGTGAACATTGTGAAATACGCAGGGGAACGGCATCGCCGCATCTTCTGCGCGACGGCCTGGCTGCACACTTCAGGCAGGCTCGGCGCCGAAGCATTGGATGCATACCGTACATCGCCCATCGGCGGGATGGGTCACGCAGGCGAATTGGAGACGTCCTATTTGTTGCATCTGCGCCCTGACCTTTGCAAAATGGAACGCGTAGTGGACGAAACTGATTTCATCTCGACCCCTGATTACTACATGGATTGGATCGAGGGCGGCTCACTCGTGGCGAATCCACCCTGGGACGATGACACAACTACCGGGGCGTATGGTGCGGGAAGTCATGCCACGGCAGAAAAAGGCAGGCTGTGGCTCGAGGCCGCCATCAAAGAAAAAGCCGACCATGTTGAACAGATCCATGAGCAACATGAGCGGCGTGAAAAAAGGCGCAACGAAGGGTTTGGTTTGTGGGGCAAGCTCGGAAAATAAGGCTACTTTCTCACTTCGAAGATGGTCCGCATGCCGCAGAACTCCCTGCTGCCAACCATCAAGGCGAAGAATGAGTTGTATTCCCCTGGTGCCTTTGGCGCGACAAAGGTCGCCGTCACGGTCACTTTTCCGCCGCGCGGCACATTGACGCGGAAGTCCTGCACGATGTGATCTTCATTCTGATACCCAGCCGAAAAAACAAAATCCACACCGTTCACGGTCCAGATTTCATTCCCCGTATTCAGCAAGGTCCAGCTGACATAAAATCTCGTGCCTGGCTTATAGACCACACCATCATCAGGCTGCCTGCCGATCACACGGCAGGTCCACGGATGGTCTGTGTAGATGCTTTTTTCAGGCGTGCCAGAGGTGGCATTGCTCAACGGACCAAGCGAGATGGGTCCCAGCGGCGTAGCCGTAAAATTAGGGGTGAAAGTGTATCTTCTCAATAAATCGTGGGAAGAGCAGTAAATAATTGAAAACACCCGGAACAAAGATAAACGG